>JANYFS010000534.1 GCA_025359705.1 Deinococcales bacterium
GGCGAAGACGGCGACTTTAAGGCCAAGGTTAAAAAAGTGGAACTGTTCGACAGCCTAGTTTTGCCTCACATTTTGGCCCTGAACCCCGATGTTTTGGCAATCGTGGGCGACCACAGCACCCCTTCTAAACTATCAACCCACTCGTGGCATCCCGTGCCACTGCTGATCAAGAGCGATTATGGGCGCAAAGATTTGGCCATGCGCTACACCGAAGAGGAAGCCCAAAAGGGAAGCTTGGGGCTGCGAAAAGGTACCGACCTGATGCCCTTACTCATGGCAAATGCCCTGAAATTGCAGAAATATGGCGCGTAATACAATTTAATTCGTCCTCCTACCGCTCGAGATCGCCAATTTTGACTTACCTTGACGCGTGGGTGACACGTTGACCTTAAGATTTTCTTAAGATGACTTCTTTGTTTGATTCCCAAAAGTTCTTCAATCCCCGCCTCGAGCAAGTGAGTGCTAACCCCTTGCTCGAGATTTTGGATCACCTCGCCAAAGAAAAATCTACTGGGATCTTGGTTCTTTCTCCAGACGGAACCCGTTTCCATTTCAGTAAAGGTAAAATCGAGGCAGCGGAAAACTTTGAACCTTTGGGCCGCATTTTGGTGGAGCGCGAAGGTTTGGATCAACATAAGTTGTCCCAAGCCCTCAAACGCTCTGGGCCACTGGGTGAAGAACTGATTGCAGTAGGCGCGATTGGTGAACGTCAATTGCGCCAAGCCTTGCAGGTGCAGGCCCGCGTTGCGCTCAGTTACGCCTTGCGGGTTCCGCCCGAGCGCATGAAATGGACCGATCCCGAACCTTTGCCAATGGTTTGTGCGGGTTTGGAAATCACCCAAGAGTGGCTGCAAACCCTACTCTCCGAGCAGAAACTCCCCCTCGAGCAACCTTTTCGCTTGGCTCAAACCCGCACAGAGCAGACCCTCAGCCCCGAAGAATGGGCCTTGTTGCGCTGGTTCAATGGTCGCCGCACCCTGCTCAGTGCCATGCGGCTCAGTGGCCTGGAAGCCTCGATTGCCGAGCAAGTGGCCCACGAATTGCTTGACAAACGCTTGCTACAAGCCTCGAGCATTTTGGGTCTCAAGCTCATTACTGTGGTTCGTCGCCCCGTTACTGCCAGCTATCACCCACCTTCTTCGATTCAATCCAATCTGTTTCTCAAATCGTTGAGCGCAAACTATAACGTTTGGGAAGTGGCCCAAAATCTAAAAATCCCTGTCGAGATGGCATGTTCTTTGCTGGCAGAACTCTGCCGATCCGAATTGCTCGAGGTATTACACGGCAGCCACGAACTCGAGCAAATTCTCGAGGAATTCTAAAAATCCTCATCTATTCTCTGCCTTGGCTGCTTAGACTTAAGCTATGGACATTGCACGGCTCAGTCCTGCGGCGCTACAACTGCTTTCGGATCTGAAAAAGCTCTCTGGCTCGAGCGAAAACGCCTTGCTGGAACAGGCGATATTGCACTATTACCGCGAAATTTTAGGCAAAGCTGCGCTGCGGCAAAAACTCCAAAATCTAACCGCTCCACCACCTTCATCCATACTCGAGCGCCCACCTTCCCCCGATCAACAAGACGTGTTGAGTTGGCTAGGCGAAGCATTTTTGAGTGATCCAATCCCTATCGAATTAACCAACGAATTAACCCCAACAGGGATCACAACTCCCATGAAAACTCCCATGAAAACCCCCATGAAAACCCCCCTGCAAAAACCCATACCAGCGCTAGGCTCAGTCCCAATCTCACAACTGATCAAATCCTCTCGAGCCTCCTTGGAAGCCAAACCCGATTTACAAATTAGGCGCAGCGATTTGGGCATGTCTCGAGCGGAATTGGCCCAACAAAGTGGCTTGGAAGAAGAGTTGTTACAAGCCCTCGAGGAAGGCAATCTGATTCTACTGAATTTGCAAGAGCAATGGTCTTTGGCCTCCGCACTCGATTGGTCACTCGAGACTTTGCAAGAAGCAATTGCTATCACAAGTTTTTGACTGTAAAGTTTTTGACTGCGCTGAAACGCTATTTTTTTGAATTTTTTCTCGAGAATGAAAAGTATCTTCTTGCATAAACAGCTCATAAATAAAGTGTAAATAACTCGGTTGAATAGATTGGGTCGCGCTCGAGGGAGGAAATTGCCGTATTGTGTCAGGCACTATGTCTATGGCATCCACGCGACTCGGATTGATTGAAACCTACGGAAAATACTTACCCCTCACCGACAAAACTCCCCACCTCAGTTTGCACGAAGGTGGTACACCACTTATTCACCTCCACCAACTCTCGAGCAAGTTGGGCATCGAGCTGCACGTCAAATATGAAGGTTTAAACCCCACAGGTTCCTTCAAAGACCGTGGCATGGTGATGGCAGTTGCTAAGGCGCTCGAGGCGGGAAGCAATGCGGTAATCTGCGCCAGCACGGGCAACACTTCGGCGGCGGCAGCAGCTTATGCGGCGCGGGCAGGAATTCGCTGTGTGGTACTGATTCCCAACGGCAACATCGCCATGGGCAAACTGGCCCAAGCGGTGATTTATGGGGCCAAAATCATTGCCATCGACGGCAACTTCGACGATGCCCTCACGCTGGTACAAGAAATCTCCCAAACCGAACCCTATGCCCTAGTCAACTCGGTGAATCCGTTTCGGCTCGAGGGGCAAAAAACCGCAGCATTTGAAATTGTGGACACCTTGGGCGATGCCCCCGATATTCTGGCCCTGCCTGTGGGCAATGCGGGCAATATTTCGGCGTACTGGAAAGGGTTCCTCGAGTATCAAGCGGTGGGCATCTCCAGCAGGTTGCCCAAAATGTACGGCATCCAAGCCGACGGCGCAGCACCTCTGGCACGCGGACTAGACCGTGTGGAAAACCCCGAAACCTTGGCAACCGCCATCCGCATTGGCAACCCTGCCAGCGCACATTTGGCAAAAGCCGCTGTCTTAGAGTCACACGGCCTATTTGATATGGTTTCCGACGAAGAAATCCTCGAGGCATACCGTCAGTTGGCTGCCGAGGGGATCTTTTGTGAACCCGCCTCTGCTACTGGGGTGGCGGGTTTGATTAAGCTGCACGCCCAAGGTAAGCTCGAGCCTGGGCAGAAGGTTGTGGCGGTGCTGACCGGGAATGGGCTTAAAGATCCTGGTATGGCCCTGAAAGCGGTGAAGGCCGAGCCGATTGAGACCAAGAGTGATATGGCGAGTGTGATGGACGCGATTCGCTGAAGGGGGCGCTACGCTGTCTTGGCCCAAAAACGTCACCTCACGGGACGGGCCACTCGAGGGTAAGCGGGTAAGCGGACGAGAAAAAGAGTGTTGACTCGAGCTTTTATCGTGATAAAAAACGAACAACTAAACACATAACGAAAAACGGATAACGAAAAACGAACCAAACGGAGCCACCCCCAAACATGAACCTAAGCGGCAAAACCCTAGAAATCCGTGTTCCCGCCTCGAGCGCCAATCTTGGCCCTGGGTTTGATTGTGCGTGCTTGGCTTTGAACCGCTACACCACACTTCGCATCTCGGATAGTGCCGTCCTCGAGGTGGTACCGCTGGGGGAAACGTTGGCGGGAACCCCCCCAGACTCGAGCAATTTTGTGTATGAGATTTTGCTCGAGCTGTTTGAACGGGTGGGTGTGGCGGTGCCACCCTTGCGCCTCGAGATTGAAAGTGAAATTCCACTGGCACGCGGGCTTGGCTCGAGTTCGGCGGCGATTATTGCGGCTTTGCTGGGGGCCAACGCTTACCTCGAGCATTCCAAATTGGCGACTCCGCTCCCCTACGCCGAGATATTAGATTTGGCCTCTTTCCTCGAGGGACACCCCGACAATGTGGGAGCAGCGCTTTATGGTGGGGCGATTTTTGCCACTTGGGATGGCAGCCGTACCCATTTGGTCAAATTCGATTGCCCCGCGCGGTTGGCGGCTTTGGTGGTGATTCCGCGCTATATGCTGAAAACCGAAGTGGCCCGTGGGGTGTTGCCCGCGCACTACAGCCGCGAGGATACCGTTCATGCCCTGTCGCACGCGGCACTTTTGGCGGCGGCTTTTGCCAGTGGCAAACTCGAGCTACTCGCGGAGGCCATGACCGATAGGGTGCACCAACCTTACCGCGCCCCACTGGTCAAGGGTTTGCCCGAAATCCTCGAGGGGGCGACCAAATATGGCGCTCTGGGCGCGGCCCTTTCGGGGGCTGGCCCCAGCGTGTTGTGCTTATACGACAAAGAAGCGGGAACCCTCGAGCTGCTGCAAGAATGGCTTTCCACCTTGCTCGAGACTTACGGCTTTGATGCCTCACTCAATCTGCTCGAGGTGGATGGGGTGGGGGCTGTGGTGCGGGTGCTGTAAAAATCCACTCGAGCTGAGACCAAAAAACACCACCTCTCGAGAAGGTGGTGTTTTTGCTTCACATCTGTTAGTTGCTCAGCCTCACATATTCGGAACCTCACTTGTGTTTGGGAAAGGGGTGCGCTCGAGGGGAAGCAGAATTCAATTACTGGTAGCTGATGGTGGTGCAACCGGTGTCATCGTTGGGGATGCTGTCGTTGGCTAAGGTAACGGTGGCACAATTTTGAGTGGAGGTGACGTTTTTGGTGGTATCCACAGGAACTTTGAGGGTGAAACTGGCTCCTGTAGCAATAGGGAAGCTGCCCACATAGTTGCAACTCAGTTGGTTGACACTCGAGGCGCTGCAATCCCAAGTGGGGCTGTTAGCAGCGATAGCAGCAGCCACATTCAGAGTCATTCCCGAGGGGCCACCTGTAACCGCCAGCAAGAAGTCGGTGACTTTGATCGGGCCAGCAGTGACAGGATCGAGGGTGTTGGTTACAACCAGATTGAACATGCCCGATACACCTTTAACAATGCTGCCTTCTTGAGATTTCTTCATGCTCATATTCAATTTGGGGGTTCCATAAGCCACCGTGGTGCAACTGCGGTTGTCTTGGGTGTTGACATCCCCTTGCAGATCGACTGCGGCACAGTTTTGCTCGGCTTTGCTGTCGCGTGCTACCAGTACAGGCACGATGATGGATTTGGTCGCTCCTGTCGCCCAAGTAAAGGCACTGGGGTTGGCGGTGCAGATCAATTGGCTGACCGTGGATGCACCACAGTTCCAGTCTGGCGCGTTGGCAGTCACCGCATCAGGGAGTTTGAGGGTCAGACCTGCGGGGATATTATCCATGACCACTACGGGGCCGCTCGAGAGGGGGGTTCCGATGTTGCTCACCTCGAGCTTGAATTTACCTTCGCCGCCCCGAATCATTGGCTCGAGGGTGGTCTTTTTGATGCTGAGGTCGGGTTTGGGAATCACAGGAGTGGGCATATTGGCGCAGGCATCCACCACATTGTTGGGTTCGGCATCACCTTCTGCCCGAATGAAGGCACAGTTTTTGGGATTGAATACCACACCAGCAACCAATTGCACAGGAACCAGCAGATTACTAAAGGCTCCAACTGCAATGGGATAGCTACCGCTATAGGTACAGTTCAGCATACTTACAGTCGATGCCGCACAATTCCAATTGGGGCTATTCAGGGTGACTGCATTGGGCAATACCAAAGCCATTCCCGCAGGCATGGGGTCGGTGACCGTAATTAAGGGTGAAGGTGGAATAGGGTTGGGGCCAGCATTGGAAGGGGTGAGCAAAAATAA
>JANYFS010000600.1 GCA_025359705.1 Deinococcales bacterium
AGGGTGTCTGGGTGGGTTCCCCCCCTTGCCAGAGTTGCTGCCATTTTTGCCAAATCTTGGCAACTGACCTGCACCGAACATTGCTGAAGATACAGATCCAAAATCTCCTCGATATGGGGGCCGATCATCTTAAAATGGTGCATCAAGTGCGCGGTGGCACGGTTTTTGTGGGTGGTCATCCGCTCGGAGGTGAACACACTGATGTCCACCGACATTTTATGACCGGTATAGCGGGAAAACATTTCTAGCATTCGGTTGAGCCGTTCGCTGGGGGTCTGTCCTTGTACTAAATCTGCGGTGGCAATTGCGCCCGCGTTGGTCATCGGGTTGCCTGGACGGTTCGATTTTTCGTTCAGCACAATCGAGTTAAAGGCTTCGCCCGTTGGCTCCACCCCAATCCGCTCGAGTACCGCCGCTCGACCACAATCCTCGAGGGCTAGGCCATACATAAAGGGTTTGGAAATCGACTGGATGGTAAATACCTGCTGTACATCCCCCACCGAAAAAACCTGCCCAGCCACAGTCACAACGGCAATCCCAAAAGCATTGGGGTTCACTTTGGCAAGTTCGGGAATATAGGTGGCGACCTGCCCATCTTGCAGCTCGAGGCATTGGTTATAAATTTCCTCGAGGATTTCGGTTAGGTTTGGGGGAGTGGTGAATGTGGAAGCCATCGGACTGGAAGTGATCATGCGTTTGCCAACTATAGAAAATTTGTGTTTGGAATGGACTGGGTTACTCGAGAGCGGGTAAACGGTGGCTCGAGGTTAAACCACAAACGACTCTAAAATTAAATCTCTAAAATTAAATCTCTAAAATTAAATCTCGAGCGGAACAGTCACTCGAGCGTGTTCTTAATGCACCTTAAATTGCTCGAGCAGCATGGCTTTGGCGTAGAGCCAGCCCTGAGCATAGTAAACCCCTTGCTTTAGCAGGGCTTGGGCCTGAGCATCGGTTTCCACTCTTTCGGCAATCAAACGAAGCTGCAAGCTTTTACCCAAATGGATAATTTTGTTGGTTAGCGTGCTTTGTAGCTCGTTGCGGTCTATTAGAGAAATAAAGATCCGATCAATTTTCATTACCGACAATGGAAAATGCTGCAAATAAGCCAAATTGCTATAGCTTGTACCAAAGTCGTCCATTGCCAAGACCATGCCTTTGTCTTGCAGGTTAGCCAAACGAGAACGTACCAACTCGAGCTGTTCGGGAAAAAACTCGCGTTCGGTAATCTCGAGCTGAATTTGATTATAGCTTGCCCCAAAGGTTATAAAATCGTGTAGACACTCGAGGGAAGCCCACACTTCGTAATGCTCGAAGTATTCATTAAACTCATAATATAAACTTGATTTATTAGAAAAACTCGAGTATACTTTTTTCAGGTGTTTAGCACAGCCTTTTTTTCACAGATTTCCTGTAGATCCCAGACAAACCTTTGCCTCAAGGAGTAAAACCCATGCCCTCAGTCACCATCCTGCTCAGTCAAGTCCCCAGTCTGATTGCGCTGCTGTTTCCAGCAGAACCCAGAATCCACCTCGAGTACCCGCAGATAGGGGTGAATCTCGATTTTCCACAGTGGGGCTTGGATTATACCGTTTCGCTAGTGGTCATTATATCACTGGTCTATTTATTCAAAAAACGTGGAGCATACTGGCATTATTCCAACTTGTCTACTTTTTTGTATTTTATCTTTTATCTGGTGCAAGCACCTGTGGCCTATATGTTTGCGGGCTTGCAGGTGGGTTATTTAATTTTTGGAATTCATGGAATGTATCTATGGATGCTCGAGCGGGGTCGGGATTTTAAAGGGACTCGGTTTAACGAACCTTTTTGGTACAATTTAGGTTGGGTACTTACCTTAATTATTTTTGGTTATGCTACGTATACCACCTTTAACACCAATGGATTTGCCGATGTTTGGGGTTACTTGCAATTTGCCATTACTGCTACTGCACTGGTTGCAAATTGGGCAACCACTCGCAAATGGTCTTGGAGTTGGTATTTATGGATTGCAGTCAATGCGATGTACGCGGTTTACTTCTATCATTTTGCGGTTTGGGGTCAGTTTGGACTGCAATTTATCTTGGCAGGCATGTCGCTCGAGGGGTTACGTCAATGGAAACTAGAGGAACACAAAGCAGTTGTCTCGAGCGCGACGATATGAGCGCGACGATATGAAATTTTTGCACGGCTTGGTGGTTGGAAAATTTGCTCCACTGCACAAAGGGCATCAATATCTGCTCGAGCGTGCGCTTGCGGACTGTCAAAACCTAAGCATTTTGGTGTATAGTAACCCCGACTTTTCAGAAATGACCTCGAGTGTGCGAGCAAATTGGCTGCGAACTTTGTACCCCAGCGCTCGAGTGTATGTTCCTGAAAACCCACCCGCAAATGATGCTGATGACTTTACCCAGCGGGAGTTTGTTAAGAACTGGCTCGAGCAGAATCATATTGTGGTGAATGCAGTGTTTACCAGTGAAAACTATGGCGAAGGTTTTGCAGAACATTTGGGTGTAGAGCATGTTTTAATCGACCTCGAGCGCCATAAATTCCCGATTTCGGGAACCCAAGTGCGCCAAAACATCCATGCCTCGAGGGAATGGTTAGATGGGGTGGTGTATTCGCATTTTGTACAAAAAGTGGTCTTTATGGGCGCAGAATCCACCGGCAAAAGCACATTAACCGAACGAATGGCCCTCGAGCTGAACACATCGTTTGTACCCGAATATGGACGAACCTATTATGAAGAACGGAATGGAAAACTAGAACTTGAGGATTACGTGTATATTGCCCAGCATCACCGCGCTCTCGAGGATCAGGCATTGCTCGAGACTGATCCTCGAGTGAATCAATTTCTATTTGTAGATACCAATGCCCTAACTACCTTATTTTTTAGCTATTACTATAACCGTGGGGGGTTGCCCGAATTACATCATTTGGCCCAAAAGTGTAAAAATCGCTATGCACATGTGTTTTTATGCGAAGACGATATTCCCTTCGAGCAAGATGGTTGGCGGGACAATGCAGTGTGGCGAGGGCGGATGCAAGGCATGATTCTCTATGACCTCGAGGCAAGGGGGATTGGTTATACGCGGATCTCGGGAACGCTCGAAGAGCGGGTGGCTCGAGTGAAAGCAGTTTTGCAGGTACTTTAAAACTGGTATTAGAAACTGGTATTAGAAACTGGTATTATGGCTGAAGTGTAAAGTACTTTGAAAGAATGCAAAAAATATTTTAAAAAGATGTGAAAAAGTGTGACCGTATGACTATTTAGTGGGGCTATTTAGTGGGGCTATTTAATGTGAGTATGGAACCCCTACACTTAAGATATGATTAAGGTATACTGAAAGCCAAACCGAACGTATGGATGCCATCCTCACCCAATATCCCAGGAGCGCCAAGCCACCCTATGTTTTCTAAAGTGCTTCCCGAACTATTCCGAGTTGCCTTGAACGCCGCAGATTTTAATGGAGCGGCTCAGCCTATTTTGTCTTTTTTGGTCAATCATTTGCCCGCAATTGGGGCCATTGTCCTCGAGCGGGAATATGTGGCCCAATCGATTGAAGAAGAGGCGAATTTGAGTTTTGCAGGTTCCTTGGCAGTTACCCACTGGAATACCAGCGGGAACATAGCTGGGAATATAGGCGGGAATACCCACTGGAATAATAGAGCTGCGGATTGGCAGAGGCGCACGCTGATGTCGGGGTTTTTCCCTCGAGTAACCTACGGCCCTGCCCCCTCGAGCGAACTGGCCCGCGCTTTGGTTATGGCCCTCTCGAGTCCACATGCGCCTGCGGTTGCTAGTGGGTTTTCGGGACAGACTTTTTCTTTGTGCCTTTCCCGCGACGATCAAGGCCAACCCTTGCAGGTATTGGGTTTATATACCTTTCAGCCCTTGGGTTTGGATAGCGAAGCCGAAGAACGTTTTTTGATGGTGGCTGAATTTTTAGCCCCCCTGTTGTCGCGGATTTTGCAAGAAGAATCTTGGCTTCGGCAGCGGGAGGCCAGCTTGCGTGCTTTGGGTTTGGCCCTCGAGGTGCGCGGAGCCGACCCTGCGGGTTACGGCGATACTCTAACCCATTGGGTGATGCGTTTGGGCAAACATGTGGGTTTTTCGGATAGCGATTTACAAGCGTTGCGCTGGGGCAGCTATTTACACGATATTGGCAAACTGGGAATTCCCGATAGCATTTTGCTGAATACCGGCAAGCTCGAGGTACACGAATGGCAAATCATGCACTTGCATCCCCAAGATGGTTTGCGTTTTGTGCGTGAGCTTGGCCCCTTACCCGCCCTTACCTTGCAAGTGATTGCCGAACACCACGAGCGTTTTGATGGTACAGGCTATCCTTTTGGTTTGCAGGGAGCGGCAATCTCGAGGGCTGCCAGGGTCTTTTCCATCGCAGATGCCTTCAATTCCCTGACCTCAAGCCGACCTTTTCGCTAGGCGCTCGAGATCCCAGAAGCACTCGAGGAGTTACAGTTTTATGCGGGTAAGCAGTTTGATCCCGAGCTATTGTTACAGTTTTTTGAACTGTTCGATCTTGATGCAACACCTGATTCGATTTTGGGATAAAAGTTATATTTTGCAAACTGTGATTACTAAAAAGAACACATTTGGCACGCAAAAATGATAAATCAATTGTAAAAGAAAAGTTTATCCTCCAAAGGTCAAAACTGGTGTACAACCAGTGGTTTACTTTATAACCCACCTTAAAAGTCCAGCCGCATTACCGCGTGCAGTCGTAACCCAAGCGGGGTATGCTAGAAGGCGTTATGGACTCTGCCAACAGCACGATGATGTACGGCGGCAATGCCAGCTTTATGGAAGCCCTGTACGAAGATTACCTTCACGATCCTTATTCGGTTGATCAGGAGTGGCGCGGTTATTTTGACCAACTGCGTACCTTGGGTTTAGGCGGCGATGTTCCGCATAGCCCCATTCAGCAGGCTTTCCTCGAGATGGCCCAAAACAAGCGTGGCATCACCCTTGTGGCCTCAAATGTGGTTGCGGGTGCGGATAAAACGGCGAGCAAAACCCCCGAAACCTACGGAATCAGCGCCCTGATTGGAGCCTACCGCTTGATGGGACACCTGCGGGCCAACATCAATCCGCTGAAACTGCGCCCCACCGAGCAAGTCCCCGAACTCGAGCTGAACTACTACGGCCTTAGTTCGGAGAAACTGGACATTCAGATCACCGACGGCGGATTTAAGGGCAGTTTGGCCCAAGTCCTCGAGCAAGTGCGTTCTACCTATTGTGGTTCGATTGGGTTCGAGTATGCCTATTTGCCTCGCCTCGAGCGGGAGTGGCTGCAAGACCGCATCGAGCGCGGTTTGGGCCGTGCTACCTATACTCCCGAACAGAAAAAGCGTTTTTTAAGCAAACTGACCGCCGCCGAAGGACTCGAGCGGCATTTGCACATCACCTATGTGGGGCAAAAGCGCTTCTCACTCGAGGGCAGTGAAACCTTGATTTCGGTGCTGGACACCCTGATTTTGCACGCGGGACAGCAAGGGGTCAAGGAATTGGTCATCGGTATGGCCCACCGTGGGCGTTTGAACGTGCTGGTCAATACCTTTGGCAAAAAACCAGGCGACTTGTTTAAAGAATTTGAAGGTAAAAAAGTCTATAACCCCGATATTTCGGGTGATGTGAAGTATCACATGGGCTTCTCGAGCGATGTGCAAACCGAAGGTGGCCCTGTGCATTTGGCGCTGGCCTTTAACCCCTCACACCTCGAGATTGTGAATCCTGTGGTGGAAGGCTCGGTTCGCGCCCGTCAGGATCGGCGCGGCGCATTGGGCCGCCGTGAAGTCTTGCCTGTGGTGATCCACGGCGACGCGGCGGTGGCAGGGCAAGGGGTGGTTGCCGAAACCCTCAATCTCAGCAAATTGCGCGGCTTTGGTACTGGTGGCACGGTGCATATCGTGGT
>JANYFS010000609.1 GCA_025359705.1 Deinococcales bacterium
GAGCTTTGTATAAAGCATCTTGGAAAGTACGACCATGCCTAAATCCATATATGGATTCTAGGTATTTATACGTCTCCTCTTCTTTATATGCGATATAACTGTCTCCCCCCGTCAGCCCTAAAGTACCACGCTCCCTACATAACCGAGGAAGATACACGTCAAGATCTCCATCAAGCGTGTCAAGACCGCCATTTGTCATAGGGAGATAGGGATCTTTTATGTATAGCTCACTAATCAATAAATCTATTTGAGCTACAAAATCACTTTTGCACCCTTTATTTTCATCACCGACTCGTTCACAGTGAGCATCCCATTCACGTACCCATTGTTGTTGATATGCTGGGCCACCCCAAAAATCAGCATCCAAGAATTCACTGCTGTGAGGACTTTCCCTTGTGGGGCCATAAAAACTACTTTCCCCAGAGGGATCTATCTCTAATATTAAATTTCGTCTTTCCTTGTAATGGTAATTTAGGGGGCGGCGCCTTGCTCTCATACCCCCATTTTACCACACCTTCCCATCATGTTGTTACAGAACCAAACTCATCTCACATATTCTGTAACTTTGATTCTGCTCCATTACTGCTCGAGTTTCATCAATTCTGAACCTATGGCCCTTTCTATGGCCCTTTAGCCAAAAAAATCCCCCCTCGAGCGGTTAGGCAAAAGAGGGGATTTTTTCGTGCAGTATTGCTTTTTCTATCTGGTGGAGCGTGTTGGAATCGAACCAACAACCCGCTGATTAAGAGTCAACTGCTCTGCCAATTGAGCTAACGCTCCAGATGTTTTTCTGCTTTTGATCTTGACCTGAACGTTTGTTAGATCGCTCGAGTGAAGGGGATTGTCTCATAAGTATGGGGCAGTTGTCAAGACTTACCCAAGACCACAATCCCACTTCCTCATCATGTGGGTCTAGCAAACGTGCCACAATAGCAAGCATGTCTTTGTTTGAAATGCTAAACGCGGCGGGGCCGCTGTTGTGGGTTTTGCTGGTGCTTTCGCTCTATGTACTTTACCTATTTTTACTGCGCTTCCAGCAGTTGCACACAATGTCCGCCGATCCCACCATCACCCTCATCAAAGTCCATTCCGCTTTGGTAGAACAAGACCTCGAGGCCGCGCTATACGAGGCCAAGAAGCACTCGAGTCCTGCGGCCCATGTGTTGTGGGCGGGTCTCGAGCGTTCGCCTTTTGGCATTGATTCTGCCAGCTCTGCCATGAGCGATGCCCAACTGCTCGAGGAAAAAACCCTGTTTGCGGGTCTGAATACCTTGGGAACCATCGCCCAAATTGCCCCACTTTTGGGCCTGATGGGTACGGTTTTTGGGATGATTCGCTCTTTTGTGGTGTTCGCCAGTACCTCCGCGCCCACTGCCAACCAATTGGCGGCAGGCATTAGCGAAGCCCTGATCAATACCGCAGGCGGCTTGGTGGTGGCAGTTTCGGCCTATGTTTTTCGCAGTATTTTGCGTACCAAAGCCGATGGCATCGTTTTTTATGTAGACCGTGTGCGCGAAGTTCTGCCCACTTGGTTGACCGAAACCCGTTTGCGTGGCGAAGGTCTGGTTCTGTACACCTCCACTTCGATTGGTCTGTTCGATCCACAAATCGTGCAGGCGCAAAATGAGGAAGTGTTGGCATGAGCCACCGTTCTCGCCGTGAAATCGATGCTGTTACCTTTGACTTTGCCCCAATGGTGGACGTGGTTTTGCTGCTGGTGATCTTTTTTATGCTGGCTTCCAACTTGGTCTCCCAAGACCGTGCTTTGCCGCTGGATTTGCCCAGCGCTTCCAAAACCCAACGCACACCACCGCGCCTGCCCACGGTCAGCATCAACAAAGCAGGCGAAGTTTATCTGGCAACCGAAAAACAGCAAGATCTAGCCACGCTCGAGGCTAAACTGAAACCCCTAACCCAAGCCAGTGGCGGTTTGGTGCGCTTTCGGGCAGACCGCGCGGT
The DNA here is from genome assembly GCA_025359705.1 of Deinococcales bacterium. Taxonomy (GTDB): domain Bacteria; phylum Deinococcota; class Deinococci; order Deinococcales; family Deinococcaceae; genus JACMOA01. Next base: position 1,960 of record JANYFS010000609.1, read on the forward strand.
TAGCTATGGGCGGGTGATTGCGGTGATGGACAGTATCAAAAAAGCGGGTGGACAACGCTTAGCCGCCGCTACTCAAGGTGATCCCGCGCCTGCCAGCACACCCGCAAGAGGCAATTCAACAGGAGGCACAGCGCCATGACCCTGATGATCTCGCATGATCCCGCTCCACCGTGGTGGAAATCCAACGAGCGGCGCAGAGCCGCGCTGCTGACCCTGAGCCTGCACTGTGCGGCACTGTTGGGGTTTTTGATGTTGCCTGAGCAAAAAGTCAACATCGATGCGCCCGCCTTTAGCAGCGATACTACCCCGCTCGAAGTAACGTGGCAAAATCTCGAGCGCATCCTCAACGATAAAGAAGTCCCCATTACCGCACCTTCGCCCAAAGATCAGGCGCTGAATCCTGCGCTGGACAAACTGGCGACCCAACCCCTCGAGAAAACGGTACTTAACAAGAAAAATACCAAAAATGCCTCGACACGTGCCTCAACACGTGCCTTAAAAAGCGCAGCCAGCAGTACCTCGAGTGCCGCCAGCAGCGCCAGCAGTGCCAGTTTGTCCAGCAGTTTGAACAGCAGTTCCAGTGCCGCCAGTGCTGCTACATCAGCGCAATCCACCACCACTTTAGAAACGGGTTCCCCCTCCAGCTTTAGTGTGGCAAATGTGGGGAAAGCGACCACACTCATCACCCCGCAGATCGCCGCCCCACCAGGCAGTTTGACTGTGACCCCCGTACCCATTTTGGCTTCGGTACAGCGTATTTCGGTTTCCCCCGCTGCTGACCCGCTGATTCAGGCTCCAACCACGCCGCAAGTTTCCAGTACCAACACGCGAGCCTTGCCCAGCATCACCCCGCCCGGTGGCTCGGCTTCGCCGGTGATTCCCAATCCTGTTCCCAATCCTGTTCCCAATCCTGCTGCTAGTCCTGCTGCTAGTCCTGCTATGAATCCAAATTCCAACCCCTCGAGTGCCAGCAGTGATCCCACGACCACCGCACAAAACCCAACACCAAACGCCACACAACCCTCGAGTGCCAGCGAAACAAATCCCAGCCAATCTTGGTTTAGCCGCCCACCCATTGCCAACCTCGAGAAGATTCAAAATGGGGCGGGAAATACCCCCAGCACGGGCGGGGAAACCGCAGCAACCCGTAACTTAGACCAAACTACAGGTAGCGAAACCGCGCCCAACAAAGGCGGGGGAACCTCACCAGAGGCCAGCAGCACCGAGACGGGCAAAAGCAGCCCCCAAAGCAACAGCAGTGAAACTGCCAACCGCAGTGGGCTGGACACTTTGGGTCAACCCTCAGCCACAGGCGAAATCCGCTCGAGTGCAGGAAAAAGCAGCGGAGCCGAAGCCGAGGCTGCCTTTATTCGCTCGGGGGTAGGGGCCGCTGCCCAAGCAGGCCAAGAACAAGCCTCGAGCCGACCCGAAACAGGGGGTAAAGCAGGAACGGGCGGCAATGAAACAGGCGCAAGGGCCAACACCCCCAGCCCCAACAGCACCCCAGGCGAAAGCGCAGGAAATAAAGGAACCGTGGGCCAAACTAATAACACTGCCTCGAGCGAGCAGGTTAGCGAATCCCAGCGAGCGGGCAAGGGCAATAGCGCTCCTGCCAAAGGCAGCGAAACCACGCCCAACGCAGGAACAAGCTCGAGCGGCGCGGCAACATCCGCCAACCCAGAAAGTGGTACGGGCAAAGGTGTGGCTGGCAAAGGCACAGGCCCAAGCTCGAATGCAGGCGCGGGTTCCGAAGATGGCTCGGCGAATGGCTCAGCTAAGGGTTCTTCGGGAAGTTCTGGCGGCTCCAGTGCCGCCAGCAGTGAACTCGACGGCACAGGCACCACAGGCACGGGCGGCAAAAAAGGTGGCTCGAGCAGCACAGGCGACGCGGCGGAAGCGGGCAAAGGTTCGGGCAAGGGTTCCACAGCAGCCGAAAATGGCAGCGGCCTAGCCGCAACCCAAGATGATGGCAGTAGTAGCCGTGGCAAAGGCACTGGCTCGAGCGCGGCAGATGACGGCAACGGCAAGGGTACTTCCGACAAG
>JANYFS010000022.1 GCA_025359705.1 Deinococcales bacterium
AGAACTACTGGGAACCGATCTGATTCAGAGTCGTAGTGTAGTTGTGATGGGGCCACAAACCGAAGAAGCCGCTCACAAAGTGGGCTTCGAACGGATTTACTGCGCCAAAGAAGCCCGCCTCGAGTCGGTGGTGGAAAAGGTTATCGAGTGTATTAAGGGAGAAGTATTTTAGTAGGAACATTGGGAATTTTTATATTAAAGTTCCCACTTAAAGGTATAATAACCAATCAAAACAAAGCTGACAAAACAAAGCTTATTACTAAAAAAATCTAAAGGTCTAAAAATGGCTCTAAATATAAAATCCATCCATTCCGACGAAGAATCTTTTTCATGTGATCTTAGGCATACATTTGATGTGGGTTGTGCGGGGTATCTTGGAATTATATTTTTAATCGTAATATTTGTATTTTTGATATCTGGAGCAATTTCTGGAAAAACAGAAGGTTCTTTTGATATGATTTGGACTATTTTACAGATTGGTATTATTTTTGCTATTCCAATCAGTGTTACATTTCAGGATAAGGGTCGTTTCATAAAAATTGATAAAGTAAATAAAAAAATAATCATATATAAAATCAATTTTAGAAATGGAAAAGTTCTTATAATGTGTGAACCTTTAGATTCTGTAAAAAATTTTGGTTGGGATGATGAAAAAATAAAAGATGGCTCCGAAATGGGCATACCTGTAATATGCTTTAAAAGTGATTACAAAATTCATATATTTACGCAATTGTATAAAGTTGAAATGAATCATTTGATAAATAGTATGAATAGATGTTTGGAACAAACTCGCAAAGAGGGTAACACTAATGATCGATAGTTAATTTACCCCTCGAGGGACTTTTCAATACGTCGATCTGGAATTAGCCAAATCAAAGCCACAATCACATAAATCGCCTCCGAGACTCGAGTTTCAAAAAAAGCGATTACAATTGCCAAAAGATAAAATCCCGTAGAAACGATTTCTTTAACATTATTTCCAACCGCTTTGGATAACCTCGAGTCTTTGCCATGCACTTGAATAATGACGGTTTGCAAAATAGAATAAGCAACACCAGACATAAATAAGAGTACCCCGTACAGTGCCACAGGCAATGTAGAATAACCATTTTCACCCATCCAGCCTGTAGCAAAGGGGATCAAGGAAAGCCAGAATAGCAAGTGAGCATTGGCCCACATGATTCCACCCGTCACCCGCTCAACCGTATGTAGCAAATGGTGATGACTGTTCCAATAAATGGCGATAAAAATAAAGCTTAGTACATAGCTCGAGAAAACAGGTAGCAGTTCTTTAAGTGCGGCCCAATCCGCATGGTGAGGGACTTTGAGTTCCAGAACCATGATGGTGATAATAATTGCAATTACCCCATCGCTAAACGCCTCAAGCCGATTTTTTCCCATATGGTTTAGTGTAGCATCCTGCATATTGGTAAATACAGGCAACAAAAAAGTGGAGCAACTTTGGGTTGGCTCCACTTTCTTACACGCACCACACTCAGTCTAAAATGCGCTTGAGGTGGAGGAAAATTTCGTACCAATCTTGCTTGTCGCGGGGACGTTTGCCACGCAGTTCAATGCGGGCCAAGGTACGAATCCAGTCTGGGGTGAGTTGTCCACCCAAAACGGGGTCGGCTTGTAGCTCGGACAAACCTTTAGGCAAAGAACCTTCGGTTCCCAAACCATAGAACTCCACCGAATCCAGTAAGTCGTGAACGGTGATGGCATAGGCCGCAGCCAGGGTGGTCAACGTATCTAAACTGGGGTTGGTGCGTCCACGCTCGAGGTCTGAGAGATAGGGAACGCTGATCTCAGCTAGGGCTGCTACGTCTTTGAGACGCAGACCCCGCTCAGAGCGCAATTCGCGTAGTCGCTCGTGCAATTTCACGTTTGATGCCTCCTTTGTAGCTTGGGTCTAAACAGAATTGCCCACGCTCTATATGGATGGTAGCACCTTTGGGCAGTTAGGTCAATACAGAAAAGAGACCTAGCCTTCTTGTGCTATTGATCCGTATTTTGCTATAATCGTAAAAGATCCAAGGTGTTTGCGTTGTAGACGCTATTTTCGCGGTTAGACCCCAACGTACCACTATTGACCATCCGTTTTTACCGACCCGCCGCCGCGCCTGTTTGGTGATATTTTGCTGTCAATATACCATTTCAGACGTACTTTCCCAGAAGCGCACGGTTACATACCTACAGGAGAATACCCATGAATTCAATAAAACCCATCAAATTTTGGCGCAATACCATCATGATGTTGATTTGCTTCATGGCCAGCTATTTATTGACCTTTTTTTGGCTGATTCCCAGCATGGGTCAGGCCATTTCCGCACTCAAAGCACCCCTAGTTTGCCTGATCTTTTTGGCGGGCTGCTCTTTTGGAGACCGCGCCCAGCGTTACCTCGAGCGCAACTTTGAGCGCAATCTCGAGCGCAATTCGCAACACTCCGCTCGAGCCTAAAAACCTCGATGAATACATCAAACTAAAAATACATCAAACCAAAAATACATCACATTAAGCCAATCCAACTATTGTATTTTTTTACACCTCGAACTAAACTCCGCTCGAGGTGATTCTTTTGCGAACCACAGGAGGGCCAGATCGAACGTTGCTTTGAGGAGGGCGAACGATCATGGGCTACAAAATTTGGAAACGAGAAGAATTTCGGCGCTCGGAAACTAAGCGATTTCATTGGTTTTGGGGAATGCATCATTTTGATGATTGGAAAGATCTGGCTGAACCCCATTTGCATTGGAGAAACCGCCGACGCAAAGTACAACCTTGTGAGAAATGGGAAGCGGAAGATTTTGATCGGTACTACCGTGGTCTTGGCATAAAGTACGGAATCAATGGAAGTGTGCATGGTAGAATTTGCACATTTTCGAGTAGGTTTTACCATCCTTTGTGGCGCAGATGGGCAAAACATATTTGCCAGTTCCACATACAAGGTCTACATGATGAAGCCGACAATCTTGATCCACAAATTAAAAAATTGGGGATTATGAGATATATCTAACCACTCGAGAGGGGATTTCTCCCCTCTTTTTTATTGCATCCTCGAGGGAAAACTACAAAGTGGAGGCCAATAAATTGATGGTAACAGCCACAATACCCGTGCCAAAAACATAAGAAATCAGGCTATGCCCAACAACGCTTCGCCCTATTAGACGCTTGGTGGGCTGGGTATCGGAAACTTGATAGGTCATACCCAAAGTGAAGGCAAAATAG
>JANYFS010000078.1 GCA_025359705.1 Deinococcales bacterium
GATCCGACCCACAAAAACTTCGTCTAGGTGGGCTTGCGCCCATTTTGCTTGATAGTATTTGTTGAGATCGCGCTCGGCTTCGGTGGCGGAACGTTCTTTAGCACTGGTGTGAAGTGCTGCTTCGGGGAGAAATTTTTCTAGGCGGATTTTTTCAGCCGCGTTCATTTGGCCCTCGAGCTGGGCACGTACTGCACGGTGTACCAGAAGATCGGGATAGCGGCGGATGGGTGACGTGAAGTGCAGATATTCTTTGAAGGCCAAACCAAAATGGCCTAAGTTTTCAGCAGAGTAACGGGCCTGCTGCAAGGAACGCAACAGCATTTGATTAACGAAGGACTCGTTGGGTGTACCTCTGGCCTGCTTTAGAACGGCTTGATAGACCTGCGGAGTGGGTTCGTTCCCTGTGAATACCAGTCCCAAACGGGCAATTTTCGCCGCGACCTCTTGAAAACTCGATGGACGAGGATCTTCGTGGATACGGAATAAGGTGGGAACATGGTTCTCGAGCAGGTGGCGGGCCACCACTTGATTTGCCAGCAACATCAGATCTTCGATCATGCCTCGAGCGGTTTCTTCACGAATGGGAATCAGGGTCAGGCCGCCCGCTTTATCGACTTCCACCTTGACTTCGCGCAGTTTGAAATCCAAGCTACCTTCGCGCAGACGGCGAATTCGCATCTTGTTGGTGATTTTCAGCAGCAGGTGCAGGTCGCCCTCGAGGTGACGGGCATGTTCGGGCATGGGAGCGCTGGCCTCGCTGTAGGCTTGCACTTCATCGTAGGTCAGGCGGGCTTTGGAATGGATCACCGAAGGGGCAATCTGATAGCTGACCAATTCGCCTTCGCCGTTGAGCTGGGCCAAAACACTGAGGGTCAGGCGGTCTTGACCAGGCACCAGGCTGCACACCCCGTTGGAAAGATGCTCGGGGAGCATGGGAATCACATGTCCAGGCAGGTAAACCGAAGTCGCTCGAGCGTAGGCATCTTGGTCCAGTGGCGAGCCTTCCACCACGTAGTGCGAGACATCGGCAATGTGAATGCCCACTTGGAAGCCGCCTTCGTCCAGTGCCTCGATATGAATGGCATCGTCGAAATCTTTGGCATCACGCCCATCAACCGTGAAAATACGGCGCTCGCGCAAATCCAAACGGCCCTCGAGCGCGGATTCGGGAATGATCACGGGGATGGCCTCGGCCTGTTGCAAGGCCAATTCAGGAAAGTCCGATTTGAGATCGTACTTCAGCATCACCGCTGCGGTTTCCACCTCGGGGGAGTCACTTTTACCCAGTACCTCGGCAATTTCGCCGTACACTTCGTCTTCGCCCGTGTCTTCGGGGTAGAACAACTGGGCCACCACTCGAGCGCCCCCGCGCACATCTTCAATGCCGTCGGGCAGCAGCAAGATGCGCTGGGACATTTTGGGATCATCGGGGTGCAAAATGGCGTAGCCCTTGGAGTATTCCAAAGTACCCACCAAGCGCTGCGAAGCCCGTTGAATCACTCGAGCGATGGAACCCCTGGGGGAATCCTCGCCTTTGCGCTGCCCATCCACTCGAGCCAAAACCGTGTCGCCGTTCCAAGCAGACAAGGTGGACTCTCGGGGGATATACAGATCGGTGCCGCCCTCTTCACGGATCACAAAACCAAAGCCGCTCGAGTTGGCTTGGAAACGGCCTTTGACCAGATCCATCGAGGCCACCAAACCGTAGGTGCGGTTGCGGGTTTTAATCAAAACGCCGTCGTGGGTCAAAACCTCGAGTAGACTTTCCAGGTCGCGCTTGGAACCCAGTAAGGTACGATCCATTTTGGGCAAGTTGCGCTCGAGGTCACGGATATGCCAAGGGCGGGGGGTTTTGCGGAAAAATTCCAGCAAAACCGTTTGGGGATCGCGCGTATCTGGTGCGACTTCTGCAATTTCTGCAATTTCTTCTGGGATTTCAGAAGTCTCGAGGGGTTTAATCTCAAAGATTTGAGGTTCTGAAACAAGCTCCGCTCGAGCCTGGTTGTTTTGTTTTTCGTTTGCAGCAAAAGCAGGAGCCAACGAAGGAGCCGAACGATCCGCTCGAGGTTGACGGGCAGGGCGCTGGGTAGCTTGGCGGGGTTCCCCTCGAGTGGGCTGGGAAACCGCACTAGGTTGGGAAGGTGCCGTTCCTTCGCTGGGCGACGTGGGTTGAGTGGTTTTGGACTGAACAGCAGGCTCTGAAACTGGCTCAAAAACTGGCTCGAGTTCCATAACCACAGGCTCGAGGGCCACGGGTTCAATCACCACCTCGATGCTTTCTTTAACTTTTTTGGCTCGAGGTTTGGCAGTTTTGGCCTTTGCCGCAGCCTTGGGTTCTGGCTCGAGAACAGGCTCCACAATAATCTCAGAAACAGGCTCCACAACAGGCTCGAGGGCAACTTCTGGAATGACTTCAGCAATCATCTCAGCAACAGGCTCGAGGGCGGGAACCGCTTTGGGCTTGCGTCCACCTTTGGCAGCGGGTTTCTTTGCCACCACAGGTTCAACGACAGATTCAACTACAGCTTCAAGCACAGGTTCTAAGACTTCAACCTCGAGTGCAACAGTTTCTAAGACTTCAACCTCGAGTGCAACAGGTTCCACAAGTACAGGTTCTGTAAGTACAACAGGCTCGAGGGCTACGGGTTCTTCAAATAGTAGTGCAGGAGCTATGGCTTTGCTGGTTTTGGCTGCGGAGCGCTTAGCTGGGGCTTTTTTGCCCTCGAGCGCAGGAATCACTTCAGCAACAATCTTAGCAACGACTTCAGGAACAGGCTCGAGAATCACTTCAGGAATCACTTCAGCAACGACTTCAGGAATCACTTCAGCAACAGGCTCGGGAATTACTTCAGGAACAATCTCAGGAATCACTTCAGGAACAGGCTCGAGAACGATTTCTTCCACGGGTTCAGCCAAAACCTCGGCAGGCACAACACTTGAGGGGTTTTCTTTAACCGATTTCTTAGCCGCTTTGGGCTTAGGTACAGCCATCACTTCAGGCTCGAGGATCACTTCGGAAATTTCTGTAACTTCAGGCTCGAGGGTGACAGGTTCCAACATTTCAGGAATCACTTCCAGAGCAGGCTCGAGAACGATTTCTTCCACGAGTTCAGCCAAAACCTCGGCAGGCACAACGCTTGCGGGTTTTTCTTTAACCGATTTCTTAGCCGTTTTGGGCTTGGGGGTTTCTACCACTTCAGGCTCGAGAATCACTTCAGGCTCGAGGATCACTTCGGAAATTTCTGTAACTTCAGGCTCGAGGGCAATGGGTTCCACGATAACTTCGGGAATCACGTCCAAAACAGGCTCGAGTTCTTTTGGTTCAGCTCTGATTTCAGCCTTCTCTTTCGATTTACCCTTGGGCTTTTCTACGGCCTTAACTGCTTTATCTTTAGCCAAATCTTTAGCGCTGGCACTTTTCGCTTTAGGCGCAGCCACCACAGGCTCGAGGGTTTTGCTGGGTTTTTTGGTTTTGGTCACGGTTTCAGGCAGGCTCGAGGCACGTTCTATTTTGGGTTCGGGGGCCACATCTGGAGCAGCCACCACGGGTGAAACCTTGCTCGATTTAGAGGCTTTTTTGGGGGGAGCATCCTGCTGAACCTCGGCCTTGCTTTTGGCAGTGGCTTTGGGGGTAGCGGTGCTGGAAGGCGGGGTTGTTTTGGATGTTGATTTGGGTGTTGCTTTTTTGGAGGAGGATTTGGCAACAAGAACAGTTTCGAGTTCTTGAGCGGGCGCGGATGCGCTGATCGACTCCTCTTTGGTTTTTTTCTTAGGCATTCAACCTCGAAACTCACTCGGTCAATCTTGTTTTATAGGGCTACCCGTTTGGTCGCCAAATATGCCGTGTGAATTGGGCGCAGTTTGCGCGTTGGGTTGAGTATAGCAAATTACAACCGCCGATAAACTACGCCAAGTGGCGCATGGTCGCTGAAACGTGGTTCGCGCCACACTTGGTGTGACACGGGTTGCCATTCGCTCGAGCAACATTGATAATCGATGCGCCAACCCACATTGGTGTTAAAGGCTTGCCCACGCTGGCTCCACCAGGTGTATTCGGCTTGCTCGCCCAGCAAATACCGCTGGGTGTCCAGCAAGCCCAACTCGAGGAATTGAGTCATCCAAAAGCGCTCTTCGGGTAAGAAGCCGCTATTTTTAACATTGGATTTCCAGTTTTTTAAATCGATTTGCTGATGCGCAATGTTGAAATCACCGCCTAGAATGATCGGTTTACCTGATCCATTCGGCTCGAGCAGTTTTTGCACATGACTATAAAAGGCATCTTGAAAAGTGCTTTTATACACAATTCGCTCACTACTCGAGGTTCCACTGGGCATATACACGCTGATCACCTGAAAATCTTCAAACTCGAGCCGAATCACCCGCCCCTCGAGGTCAAATTCTTCGAGGCCCAAACCATAATGCACACTTTGCGGTTTTTGCTTACTCAGGATTGCCACCCCGCTGTATCCCTTTTTTTGGGCGGGCATAAAATAGCTGTGATAACCGATTTCGGCAAAAACTTCGGGGCAGGGTTCGGCCCGCACCTCTTGTAACAAAACGATATCGGGAGCAATCCCCTCGAGCCAAACTAGCAGCCCTTTTTGCAGGCTCGAGCGCAGCCCGTTCACATTCAGGGTAATGAGGTGTAGATTCTGGGATAGATTTTGGGATAGATTCTTGGGTAGATTTTGGGTCATAAACTTTTCAAATTATAACCCGTTAAGTTTATGAAAAGGTTTTCGTAAATCGGTAGCCTTACTACCCTCGAGCGCCACCTTTTGCACGACCTTCCTCACTACAGCACACCCTCGAGCGCCGAAAAATGTCTGTAGGCTCGAGTCAAAATGGGGTAAAAAACGCTTACCATCTTCGTTTCGCTTGTTCCACAGCCCCTAACTTCTTAAAAAAAATGCTCTATAATCGATTTCAGGCAACTTTAGTAAAAATGCCCCTACAGCGGAGGTTTTTGATATGGCGAACGTTGAATTTTATACCCACGACGCACAACCCTTTTCCTTTGAAGAGTCCAGCACAGTTAAGCGCATGGTCGCTCGAGTGGCTTCGTGGGCTGATGTCAACACCTTCGAGCGAATCGCATTTTGGCGCGATGAGACCGACACCGATAAATGGTACGTCCAATTGGGCGATGACCGCCTAAGCTACTGGATTCACGAAAATACCTTCACCGAAGGCAAACAAGATGTGGAAGCCCAACTCGATTATGCTAGGGGCGCACAACGCCGTGTAGCTGCGGGTTATGGCAAGTTTGACAAATAAAAAATTTAAGCAAGTGCTGAAACCAAGATACTGTAATCAAGATACTGAAACCAAGATACTGTAATCAAAAAGAGGGACGCTCGAGTTTGCGTCCCTCTTTGCTGTTGTGTTCCCCAATCACATCCCCAACAAAGCCAGCGGCGCAGTCTGGCTAAGTTCTTGCCGAAATGGGCGAACCAAAGCTGCATTGACTGCGTTGGGCAAGGGCGGGACGCGGTAGCTCGAGCCGAAAAACTTTAGAATCCCGCTGCCATTAAAGCGCTCTGCCAAACCGCCCAAGTCGATACCAGTGTAATCCACACCCAAAGACTTATAGACCTCAGTTTTGACCCAATCATATTCGGACAAACTCATTTTTTCTTGGTTTAAACCCTTGGCCTGTGCCGCCCTTGCGTCGGAAATCAGTGCGCCCATACTGCCAAACGCACTGAGCATCTCCAGCGGTTTGAAGCCTTCTTGGGTGGCCCCTTGATAGGTGCTGTTCAGCTTGCTGTAATCCGAACCCAAAGCAGTGCGGGTGTAGCGTTGCACCCGAATAAAACGCTGCACTTGGGTTTTCTCGAGACGACGTGAGGCGGGTGAGGTGTAGACCCGTGTGTTCGTGGGGTTTTCTTGAGCCGCCCGCAACATCCCTTGAATCGGGCGCAGCACCACAAAATACAACGCCACCCCCAGCACCAGAATCAACATCAGCAGGCTCGAGAGGCATCCAAACAAAAATCGACGAATCATCTGCCTAGATTACCCTTGAATGACCCGAATGCGAATTTTCCCCTCAAGGGCTGCTCCAGGCTCGAGGGTGCGAACATTGGTTCCTTGGATGCCACGGGCCAGCAAATTAAAGCCATCGGTGGCGTTGGTCACAGGCTCGAGGGCCAAAGAGCCATCAAAATGGGTGTAGACCACCAGATGCGAAAAAATCGGATCGGCAGTGAGTTCGATGCTCAGCTTTAGATCGGGCCACGATAGGGTGACACTGCCATTCCAGCCCGCAAAAACGGTATCGAGTGCTTGCCTACCTACGGCGCGTGCGGTGGAAAAATCCAGCTCGAGGGGGAGCGGTTGGGCCGCCTCTTGCGGCATCATATCGGGGCCAGTGTGGTAAACCCCCGTGACTCCAAATTGCAACACACCTTCT
>JANYFS010000092.1 GCA_025359705.1 Deinococcales bacterium
CGCATTGAAACGTTTACATTCTTTCGATTTAAAAAGTGCTAAAAACACCGCACTCGAGCCGAAAAAACAATCATTCATCTATTCTTAATGAAACCGCTCGATCCAAAGCAATATTCGGTACAATGCTCGAGTACGTTATGTTTCTGGCGTTTGTTGCAGATACTTGCGGTGCATTGGAGGTTTTTATGATTCTTTCAGAAAAAGCGGCAGTAACACACACACACACACACAATTCTCTTTTGTGAGAGAAATATGAAGGCGATTTCTTTCGCTTTCTTGGGTGTGTTGGCTTTGGCCCTCTCGAGTTGTGGATCTGGAAATACCCTCCCCCACATTAGTATTCAACCGAGTAAACCCGCTCAGGGCGCTCGAGTGATTGGTACATTACAATTGGGTGAAAATGGCTCGAGTATCTCCGCTCAAGGCAGTGTAATTGATGAAAAGAACGGTGCTGTCGGTGTTCAATATGTTGGCAAAACTGTAAACGATAACCTAACAACAGGTACTCGCTATATCGACTATAGCTATCGTATTCAAAATAATACCAATCAAGCTTGGACGAATACAACTTGTGTGGGTCATTATGCTAACGGTTCTAGCTTGGCTAATACATGGTACCGAAACGTTAAAAATGCAGCTCGAGAGCTGATCACAGATCCCACTATTATCCGAAGCATTAGTGAAAGCCGCCCAACTTTCAACAATGGTTCTAATATCGTGTTTCTTGATGCTGAATCTGGATATCAGATTGTGACCCCAACAGAATCGAGTCAGGTTCAACAAGATGCTTTAGCAGTGGGGATGATTCAATCACAAGATATCGTTTTGAGTATGGGTTATCGATTGATTGGTGAAAACCAACCTTGGGTGATACAGCCAGGCGAATGGGGAAAATTAAGTTTTGCCAGTCAAACACCCATCCGAGATGCTGCAACAACCCCCCTCATTTTTGGTAATCGGTGTGTGCTGTTTCAACAAGCCACAACTCGAGTGACTCGAGCGCCGAGTGAAACCACCGCCAGTGCTGTGGCTCGAGCAAATGCAGTTGGGGCCACTGAGCTGATGCTGACAGGTACGGATACCGATATGGCACCTACTCCCTTAAAAACTTTAAGAAACTTTCACCCTGCACAATGGATGCTTCAAGCAGAAGATTTAACCGAAGAGTTGAAAACCCAAGGTAAACAAGAGATGCAAAAATGGTTTAATCAAGATGATTCAAAAGTAGTAGGATATACATATGCTCAATCTACCTTCGATCAAAACGTTTCTTTTGAAGGCTTCGAGAGAAATTATTTTAAAGTGAAAGGTTTCGTTGAGAGAATAAAATCAAACGAAGATCCTAATTATATCATACGTGAATATCTCGATAAAAATAAAATGCAATTATATGACAAAGAGTATGATATGGAATCTGGAGAGAAGTATGCAAATGTATACAAAGATTCTTCTAGTGTTGCCATAAAAGATATGTACGAACAAATGTGTGGTGATCCATCAACTGATGATAAGTATAAATGCAGATACCAACTATGGGGAATCGAAGGTTCTGGAAATAATCTGAGTATAAGTAGTCTAAAACCTACTGTACAACCACCTTTGGAGGGATCTTTTCGACAAAAGAGATCTGGTTGGATTGGAGTCAAAGCCGCAGAATATGCCAAACAATGGGGTCGTAGGTTTAATCCTCAGTTTGATCACGCTGCTGACGATTGCACTAATTTTATATCACAAGCGCTCTTAGCAGGTGGATGGATACAGCAAAGTGGAATATTTTTAGATCCCGATCTCAGTACCTGACACTTTTTGTATAGCCTAAAAACAAGGTATAGAATTAGTTTTTAGATAATTCATCTAAAATCAATGAATACCGTTCTAGTTCAAATCCCGATTAGCACACGGAAAAATATGGAAATGGACGGATTATTGATTGTGTGAAAAACAAAAATCCCGTCCTAGAGAATGTTAGCACTTTTGCCACCTACCTTAAAAGCATATTGCCTCAACACAGAATTGACCTTCTTTTTCGAGTGGCTTACGTTCTCTTCGGAATTATTCAAGCCAAATCCACCCGTCACGCAGATATTGCGATTCACCTTGGTGGGGGTGCATCCATCGAATCAAAAACTAAAGCAGTAGCGCGTACCTTTCATGATACAGGACTTTCCGAAACTGATATTTTGAAAATCTTGCTTCCTTTACTCCCTGATGGAAAACTAATTTTTGTGATGGATCGCACTAATTGGCAGCATGGTCAAACGCCCATCAATATCTTGGCTTTGGGGGTTGTTTTTGGTGATGTGGTTGTTCCCTTGGTTCGAGAGGTCTTGGATCATCGTGGAAATAGCAATACCGCTACCCGTATCGCCTTGGTACAGCGTCTGCTCAAATTCATTCCTGCCAAACGTTGGAAGGTTCTGATCGCAGACCGAGAGTTTATTGGGAAAGATTGGTTTGATTTTTTGCGTCTCAAACGTATAAAACGCTGTATTCGCATCAAAGAAAGTACTCAAATGGATGAACACCTTGCCAAAGATGCTTTCAAAAATATGGTTGCGGGTGAGGTACGGGGGTTATTTGACAAAGCCCTAGTGTATGGCAGCATTATGCACGTGGTTGCCACCAAATCTCCCCAAGGGGAACGTGTGATGGTGGCAACTGATTTACCGATAGACCAAACCCTCGAGGTTTACCAAACGCGCTGGAAGATCGAATGTAGTTTTAGTGCATTAAAATCTCGAGGGTTGGGGTTAGAGGAGACCCATATGACCGCACCAGAACGAATTGGGCGACTATTTGGTTTTTTGAGTGTGAGTTTAATGTGGATGATTCTAGCAGGAGAATGGAAAGCTCGAGAAAAACCGATCAAAGTTAAAAAACATGGGCATAAGGCAAAAAGTATGTGTACCTATGGCTGGGAAGTGCTTGCAGACGCATTGCGTTGGGGAAAACCCGTGATCCAGACGCTATTGGCGCTGCTGATGACCCCTTTTTCTCGTTTGGGACAACTAAATCTTTAAAGTGTCAGGTACTGAGGGTACTGCTACTGCATCAACCTTGACAACCCCTATGTTATTCTCTCCAGTAAGTGGATTTTTTATACTTGCGCCAACTTGCTGTGGGGCAAATTCTTGAAGATTAAGCCTAGAATTTGGATCAAGTGAGTGTCCTCCATTAAATCTTTGTCCATTTCCACCAACAACATGACCCACTAGAATTTCTAGCATGGCATCATATTTAGTCATATCGAATAATTGTTCTATTGCCGTACTAGCACATCTTAGACAGTTTTATGGACAATTATTCGATATGACTAAATATGATGCCATGCTAGAAATT
>JANYFS010000171.1 GCA_025359705.1 Deinococcales bacterium
CTGACCTTTGCGATGGATGTTCCCGAACACAACGATTTGTACCGTACCTCGCTAAAAATTGCTCGAGATAGCGCCATGAAATACGAGCATTTTGCTGACCCACAAGCGGTAGGAACCGAAGCCGCCGAGCGTTTTGTGCAAGAGTATCAGCAAGCAGTGGCGGCTCGAGGTGCGTTCCATGTGGCCCTGTCCGGAGGCAGTACCCCTGTGATCGTTTTTCGCGCACTGCGGGACAAGAATTTGGACTGGAGCAAAGTGCATTGGTATTGGTCGGACGAGCGCAGCGTAGCCCCAGACCATGATCAAAGCAACTACAAACTGGCCTGGGACGAGCTTTTTTCACACATTGGGGTCAACCCCGCGCAGGTCAAGCGCATGGAAGGCGAACTCGAGCCAGCAACGGCGGCCCGCCGTTACGCCGAAATTCTGCCCGAACAATTGGATTTGTGTTATTTGGGCATGGGCGACGATGGACACACCGCCAGCCTATTCCCCGACACGCTTGGCCTTGAGGCGACGGGGCGGGTGGTCGCTAACTTTGTAGACAAGCTCGAGACGTGGCGGATCACCTTCACCTTTGCCGAAATTAACCGCTCGAGGGCCGTTCACATTTTGGCAACGGGCGCAAACAAAGCCCAAATTCTGCTCGAGGTCAAAAACCGTTTGGTCAAGCACCCCATCGAACGGGTGGAAAGCCCGCTGTGGCTACTGGATGAGGCGGCTGCTAAACTTTTGTAATGCGGCGCGTGATCATTTTGGGCAATGCAGGTTCGGGAAAAAGCACTCTGGCAAGAGCTTTGGGGCAAAAGCTGGATTTGAGGGTGCATCATTTGGACATGCATTTTTGGAAACCAGGTTGGATTAAGGAAGAACGCCCCATCTTCGAGTGGAACGCGCTCGAGCTGCCTAAAGCGGAAGAATGGATTATCGAGGGAACCTATGCAAGCACCCTACCCGCACGTCTCGAGCGTGCGGATACCCTCATTTTTTTGGATTTCTCTCGATTTTTTTGTTTGAAAAGTGCTTTTTTGCGCTCGAGGCAATACCGAGGCCGCTCGAGACCCGATATTTCCGAAGGATGTTTCGAGAAGTTCGATTACAAATTTGCCTATTATATTTGGAGAGATCACACCATATTGCATGATCGTTTTATACAAATTCAATTGAAATATTCCCATCTCGAGGTGATTGTTTTGCACTCGAGGGGAGAGATTGGAAAATTTTTGGAAAGATTACCTGAAAAATAGAAACATTATACCTGTAGGGGTGCTGCTTGCTGCGCCCAAAATCTTGCTCGAGACTGAAAACACATCATATATTTCGTTTGACATCAACGCAAAAAGAAGGGTCAGGTAGCGCGTACTTCGCATTCCTTCGAGAACAACCCCTAAGAATAATTGTATTTTAAAAATTCGGTCTCGAGGGACATTCAGGGCGCGGCAAGCAGCGCCCCTACGAAAAATCTAAAAGATTACGAAAATCTAAAGGATTATCTAAAATCCCACCTCTTTACTTCCGATCCTCGAGCAATAAAACCCCTGCGAACTCGAGGCGCATGGGGCCGCCTGCTCCAAACTCGAGGTTTGTTAAGACATCGACCCAATTCCCATATGGTAACGCAAACTCGAGGGTGGCGGGTTCATCTTTATCTTGAGTGCGGGCTGCAATGCAGGCTACTCTCGAGGTTTTGCCCTGTGCATCGGTGTATTCGCGCAAATAGCCGATGGCATCTTCGGATGCGCCCAAAATGCGCAGGGTTCCTTGTTGCAAAACCAAGCTCGAGCGACGGTAGGCGATCAGTTTTTTGCTGAACTCGAACAAATCCACGTCCCAGTCGGCGGAGTTCCAAGACATCGGCTGGCGGCAGTAGTTCATGGAGCCTTTGTGGTGTTGGGTCAGGCCAATTTCGCTGCCATAAAAAATGCAGGGTACGCCTGGAAAGCTCATCAGCAGGGTTAGGGCCACTTTGAACAGAGCTTTATCCTGTCCCAGACGGTATAGGGCGCGAGCCATATCGTGCGAATCCAGCAAATTGAATTGGTTCAGGGCAATGGGCGCAGGTAAAGCGTGGTATGCGTCCCAGAGAAGCTCGAGGAGTTCTTCACCGTCCATGTTCAAGGTTTCGCCGCGCCCGTTGGTTTTGGAGAGCCACTCCATCACAGGCAGGCCAAAACCGTGATAGTTCATGCTGGCATCCTCGCCCGAGCCATCTTCCAAAAATGCGGCGGGATCTTGGAAACGTTCACCAAAGACGTATGCCTCGGGGTTTTCGGCTCGAGCCGCGTTTTTCAGACGGCGGTGAATCTCCAGGTTGCCTGCATCCCCTCCCTCTTGCCCCATCATTTGGGCCACATCCAAACGCCATCCATCGATGCCACGGCGCAACCAGTGACGCACAATCGAGTCTGGCCCGTCAATAAATTCCTCGAACACCACCTCGTTGGCATACTCGAGCTTGGGCAGGGTAGGGACTCCAAAGAAACTTTCAAAGGGTAAGCCTCGAGGGGGGGTGTTTACTGGCTCAAGTTCCTCTTCCAAACCCACCAAAGCTTGCCCACTTTCCGAAGTATCCCCTTGATCTTTGAAGGTGAAATACTGGCGCAGCTCACTGTTTTCTTGGGCGTAGGCTTGCTCGAACAATGGGTGTTCGTTGCCGATGTGGTTCAGTACCCCGTCCAAAATCACCCGAATGTCGGCCTTTTTCAGCGCGGTGATCATCTCGGTAAAGGCGGCATTTCCGCCGATGTGCGGATCTACCGCGCGGTAGTCTCGAGCGTCATAGCGGTGGTTGCTGGGGCTGTCGAAGATGGGGTTGAGCCACAGGGCATTCACTCCCAGCTCGAGCAGGTGAGGAATCGCTTCCACGATGCCCTCGAGATCCCCGCCATAGTGGGCATGAACATCACTTTTATCCTCGAGCGGGGTGTTCCAATCGGGAGCCATCACGGGCGATCCACGCAAATGCCTCGAGCGGGCGGTGTTGCGGTTGCGCGGGTCTCCCTCGAGCCACTCCAACAGATTTTCGGGCAACCGAGGATAGGTGTATTCGCCTTCCTGCACGCGGTCATGGGCGGTTCCCATCCGAAAGCGGTCTGGGAAAATTTGATAAAACACGCTCTGCCAAACCCACTCTGGGGCGTGGTAATCCGCCACAAAAGAAAACCAATCGCGGTAGGGGCGGCGGGTATGGGTCAGGCCCGCTTTGCTGAAGGTCACAATATCGTTGTCCAGCACCACAATCCAACAGTAGCGATTAACCCGCGCTTTCAGCTCGAGAGCATATTCAAACCACTGACCCTCGCCGTCGAGCGCAGCAATTGGGTGGGCCTCAAACTCGAAATTCTCGCCGCCAATACAGGCCACTAGCCGCACCTTAACAGGCTCGAGCAAGGTTTTGAGGCGAATGGTGACGGTGGAACCTTGTTTGGCAAACAGGTGCTGGGTATAAGCAGGGGTGTGGTCGTGCCACACGGGAAGCGTGTCGAAGATGGCATTCATAGGTAGAATTGACTATAAATGCTCCTGTTATGGGAGGGTCAAGGGGGATATTCAGCAGTGGATTTTTTTCAACAGACTTCAGGCACTTGGGTCAACTTTATTGCCGTGATCATTGGCACCGCCTTGGGTGTCCATTTTGGCAACCGAATGCCCCCCAAAATGGGCCAAACCCTAATGCAAGTCTTGGCCCTGATCACCTTTTACATCGGCTTGGACATGGCAAATAGCCTAACCAAAGTCTCCATTGGCATTTTGCCTGGGGTGATTGTGGGGCTGATCAGTTTAGCGCTGGGTGCGGTGATGGGCGAAGCCTTATCCCTCGAGGAGCGTTTGAATGCCTGGGGTGAATCGCTGAAAAACCGTTTGAAGGGCCAAGGGCGCTTTACCGAAGGCTTTGTCACCGCCTGCTTGCTGTTTTGCGTCGGCCCCATGACCATTATTGGGTCTTTACAAAATGGCTTGTCGGGAGATCCCAAAACCACCCTGATCAAAGCCACCCTCGACTTCATCTCGAGCGTAGCCCTCTCGAGCGTGTACGGCATTGGGGTGGGGCTTTCGGCGTTTTTTCTGTTACTGGTGCAGGGCGGAATCAATCTAGCGGCGGGTTCTCTCTCGAGCGTGCTGCCCGACCCACGCAGCGACCCCAGCGTGTTGCTAGTGACGGGGGTGGGCGGGGTGATGATTTTGGGAATTGCGGTGAACTTGCTTTTGGCGGGCTTAAACCAAGGGGGAAATAAGGTTCGCACCGCTTCCCTTTTGCCCGCGTTGTTTCTGGCTCCGCTTTTTGTGGTCTTGTCCAAAGTGTTTGGCTAAGTACCTCCCATGTCAGATTTAGAGATTTTCTAAATCTGACAGTGACCAACGGGAGTAGGGCAAAGAAGTTCCTATCAGCGACGTGGAAGATTTCGAGCTTTGCGAGAATATCTGAAACATAGCTGGGAGGAACTTAGCTCGAGGCTCGAGTGGGATACCTGTAGTACACCCGAAAAGTCTAGTTGACCCTTTTTGTAAACTATTCATTTGCGATACAATAGCGACGTAGAATAACAGACTGAAGCAGTACACACAGATGATACCGCTCGAGCGTTCCCAACGTTCTCGTTCTCTTTCTTGTTCTCTTGGAGGTTTTTCCATGTCTTATGCAAATCCCGATGTTTTGGTTTCCACCGAGTGGGTGGCCCAACATGGTCAAGATGCAGGCATCCGCCTGATCGAAGTCAACGAAGATCCTTTGCTCTATTCGGTAGGCCACATTGCAGGTGCGGGCAATATCGACTGGCACATTCACCTCAACCGCGAAGATGTCCGCGATTTTATCAACGAAGATGAATTTGCCGCGCTGCTCAGCCGTTTGGGAATCAGCAAAGAAACCACCGTGGTTTTTTATGGCGATAAAAGCAACTGGTGGGCCGCCTACGCCTTCTGGTTCTTCACCTACAACGGTCACACCAACTGCAAACTGATGAACGGGGGCCGCCAAAAGTGGATGAGCGATGGTTTGCCCACCACCACCGATCTGCCCGAGTTTACCCCCACGGTTTACCCCGTGGGCTACCGTGACCAGAGCATTCGTTCGTACCGCGACGATGTACTCAAGCACATCATCAAAGTGAAAGATGGTGTGGGTGCAATGGTAGACGTGCGTTCCCCCGACGAGTTCAGCGGAAAAGTCACCCACATGGCGGGCTATTCCCAAGAGGGCGCACTGCGTGCAGGTCACATTCCAGGGGCCAAAAGCGTACCGTGGGCCAAAGCCGTTGCCGAAGACGGCACCTTTAAAAGTGCTGAGGAACTCAAAGCCCTCTACGCCGAGCAGGGCGTGACCCCCGACAAATCGATCATCGCCTATTGCCGCATTGCCGAGCGCTCGAGCCATACCTGGTTTGCGCTGCGCTACTTGCTGGGCTACCCCAAAGTCTCCAACTACGACGGTTCTTGGACCGAGTGGGGCAATATTGTGGGAATGCCCATCGAGAAAACCTACTCGAGCGAATAAGTACAACCCAAGTTTTAAGCAAAACCCCCCACTTCAGGCTCGAGGTGGGGGGTTTTGAATGGTTTTCAAAAAAGGCAAAAAAATATCGGCCCTTCGCCGATTGATACTTAAAACTATAGCCCACTATTCGTTATGCGTCAAGCCTATGCAGCGCCACGCCCCAGCCCCGCAAAAGCTAAGCTATACCCATGCCTCCAACCCTGCACATTCTGATGATTTGCGGAAGCCTGCGCTCGAGGTCAACCAATCTTGCCACGCTCGAGACGGCGGGGCAGCTTGCGCCCAGTGGGATGATTTGCCAGTTGTATACCGATATGGCAAACCTACCCCATTTCAACCCTGACCACGATTTTGAGCCGTTGCCCGAGGCGGTGGCGGCCTTGCGGGGGCAGATTGCGGCGGCGGATGCCTTGCTTTTTTGCATTCCCGAATATGCGGGGGCCTTGCCTGGGTCGTTCAAAAATGTGTTGGACTGGAC
>JANYFS010000187.1 GCA_025359705.1 Deinococcales bacterium
TGGCCCCAAACGCCCCGCCCGCCCCGCCCGTTGATCGGCGCTGTCTTGGCTGACCCGCACGGTTTGCAAACGGCTGAGGCCCGTTCCTGCATCAAATTTGGACACTCGAGCCTGCCCGCTATCGATCACCACCCCAATCCCTGCGATGGTCAAACTGGTTTCGGCAATGGAAGTGGCAAGCACCACCTTACGCCGCCCTTGGGGGTCGGGTAAAAGGGCGGCTTGCTGCTCGAGCGGTGAAAGATCGCCATACAGCGGCATGATCTGTATTTTCTTAGACCCAATATTAGACTCGAGCGGTTTCAAAAACTCCGCCGTTCGTTTGATCTCGGCCTGTCCAGGCAAAAAAGCCAAAATATCGCCCAGATCCGCCTCGAGCGCCCGTTCGACTGCGTTTGCCATCACGCTCGAGATGCGACCTTGTGGATCACTGGGTAAATAGCGAATATCCACAGGAAATTGCCTTCCAGCACTCTCGAGCAAAGGTACTTGCAACATGTGGCACAGCAATTCACTCTCGAGGGTTGCCGACATCACTACGATCCGCAGATCCTCGCGCAAAATCCCTTGCACCTGCCGTGTCAGGGCCAAGGCCAAATCCGCTTGCAAGCTGCGCTCGTGGAATTCGTCGAAAATGACCAGTCCCACCCCGTCCAGCGTCTGATCCCGTTGCAGCCTGCGGGTTAAAATTCCCTCGGTCAGCACCTCGAGCCGTGTGTTGGGGCCGACCTGCTGCTCAAAACGCACACGGTAGCCCACGGTTTGCCCCACAGGTTCGCCCAAAAGCTGGGCCATGCGTGCGGCAACCGCCTTTGCTGCCAATCGGCGCGGCTCGAGCATCAGAATTTTTTGGTTTCCCAACCAAGGTGCGTTCAGCAGCTCGAGGGGTAAAAGCGTACTTTTCCCTGCTCCTGGTGGGGCTTGCACAATGGCAGTATTTCGCTGCTGGAGGGCAAGGTGCAGTTTGGGCAATAGCTCGAGGATGGGTAGAGGTTCGGGATTGGAAAAGGTCATAGCTCGAGGCATATCTTGCGCCGCCGTGTGGCGGGATGCAAGTTTTGGAATAAGGTCGCTTTTTAAACCATTTTATTTAGAAAAGCGGTTGCCAAACATTTTTTGCACCATCAAATTCCAACGTTCCCGCTCGCGGTATTTTTGCAGGTATTCGCTGTTTCCTGTCAGCGGGCTGGGCGAAATACTCACATTCAGGCCCAAATCTTGGGCCACCGCCAGCGCTCGAGGGGCGTGGATTTCATCGGTGACGATGGTGATCGGGGTGTCTAAAGTAGGCAGCAGCTCGGCAGCATTCTCGAGGTTTTGCAAGGTGCTGCGACTGCGGCGCTCGGCAACCAGTTTTTCGGGAGGTAAACCCAGCCCCACCAAATAAATGCGGCCCACATTGCCCTCACTCCACTTCGCACCCTCACCGACTCCACCCGCAATGATGATCCGTTTGATTCCGCCTTTGCGGTACAACTCTGCGGCATGATCCAGACGGCTTTTGAAAATGGGAGAGGGCTTGCCGTTGTACTGCGCCGCACCCAGCACAATGAGTGTGGGTGCAGGATTAGGGGTCGCAGCCACTGGGCGCAGGGCTTCCGCCACCCAGAATCCACCCCCGCCCAAAAGGATAACCAGCATCAAAAGTCGAATCGTACCGCGCACAACTCCAGTCTTGCACGCCAGCAGAACAGGGTCAAGCGCGAAAAAATCACAGAAGCACCGCTCGAGGGAAACCCAAAGAATTCCTAAAGGTCAAAGGGGATCAGCTAAAACGGATTCGTGAAATCGTGAAATGGGTTCCCGAAGCACCCTAAAGAATTTGCTACACTTGCAGATCGTGCCTCGCCTTGCTTTCCCGCTCGAGAGTCACTGTTTTATGGGGATTCAAAGGGATTCAAGGGGAGAAGTATTTTATCATGGCACAAACAGAAATCTATCCAGCACTGATTAAAGAAGTTATTTCGGGCAGCCCCGCGCAAATGGCTGGGGTGCAGCCTGGCGATCAGTTGCTGATGATCGACGGCGAGAGTGTCAGCGATATTTTGGCCTACCGCAACAAGCTTGAGCGGGGAAAGGTGCGTCTGACTGTGGCCCAAACCTCTGGCTCGAGCCAAGGGATGTTCGCGGCATTGCCGCAATATGTAGCCCAAGATCACCATATTCTCAAGGCCGATAACCAAGCCGCGTTACTCGAGTTTGATGTGGAATGGGAAGATCCTGGCCTCGAGTTTGAAGAAGTGCTGTTTGATGGGATTAAGAAGTGCGCCAACAAATGTGATTTTTGCTATATTCACCAAATGCCACGCGGTTTTCGTAAAAGCCTCTACATTATGGATGACGACTACCGTTTGTCTTTTTTGTATGGCTCTTTTGTAACCCTGACCAACCTCAGCGAAGAAGACATCAACCGCATTCTCAATGAAAACCTGTCGCCGCTTTATGTTTCGGTGCATACCACCAATCAAGAAAAGCGCCAAGATATGATGAAATGGTGGAAACTGAAGGTCAAAGACCAAGGGGCAACCGACATCCAAAGCATGATTGACCGCCTCGAGAGCATTGATTTGTATACCCAACTTGTGATGCTGCCTGAGCGCAACGATGGTGACACCTTCGATGAAACCCTCGCGTTTTTGTCGAGCAAAGCCAATGTGATTTCGGTGGCGGCGGTTCCTGTGGGCCTGACCACCCACCGCGACAATTTGGCAACGGTACTGACCTTTACTCCAGAGCAGGCCCAAGATGTGCTGAAACGGGCCAATGTATGGCGCAAAAAAATGCTGCTCGAGCGGGGAACCCGTTTTATTTTCCCGTCCGATGAATTCTATTTGCTGGCGGGTGAACCTCTGCCCACCGAAGACGAATATGAAGGCTTCCCCATGCTGGAGAACGGGGTGGGCATGATCCGCGACTTTCTGGGCGAACAATTGCCCGACCTGCCACGCGCATTGGGCGTTGGTCAATTAAAATATTTAAACGGCAAGCTCCACTTTATAGGCGGTGCCGACCTTTCCCGG
>JANYFS010000245.1 GCA_025359705.1 Deinococcales bacterium
CGACGTTGTTTTGATCGAAGCGGGTCCAACCAAAATCAACGTGATTAAAGAAATCCGCGCCATCACTGGCTTGGGTCTTAAAGAAGCGAAAGACTTGTCCGAAAAGGGCGGAGCTGTTAAAGAGCAAGTCTCCAAAGCCGAAGCCGACAAAGTTAAAGCCCAACTCGAGGCCGCTGGAGCCAAAGTCGAACTCAAGTAATCCACTCGAGTTTAAATTAAAAAGGCGCACATTGTTGCGCCTTTTTTATGATCATTCAAGAAAAAGCCACCGATATGGTATCAGTGGCTTTTTTAGTTTTACCGCTCGAGCCTAAGCTTTTTTCTCCATATCAATAACCGTTCCACCTGTTGCAGCATTTTCACCACTGGCGGGGTGAGGTGCGCTCGAGGGGGCGGTAGGGTGTTCGGCGGCGGGATGTTCGGTGGTGCTTTCGGGTGCGGCGTGGGGGTCTTCGCCGTTTTCACGAATGGCAGTCTCGAGCTTTTCCATCTCGCCCTTGATGCGGCTGATCTCGAGCTTGATGGCCTCGTTTGCTACGGGGTCGTGACCGTCAAAAACGGCCTTGCCCAGCTTGTTGAATTGCCCCTCGAGGTCGCGGTTCAGATTGAACAGCTCATAGCGCAATTTGGCAACGGTTGCCGCTTCTCCACCTTTTTTCTGCACGGTTTCCAAGCCCTGTTTCAGCTTGCCTGCTAAGTCATCAAAAAATCCCATCTGGTGTTCCTCCTTAAAAAATCCTACTTTAAGTCCTGCTCGAGTCTTATTACGAGTGCAGATCCGCTCGAGTTCCCCCCAGATCGCCCCAAGGCATCACTTCGGTCATGGATCCCGCCAAATTGCCCTCGAGGTAGCGGTAATTGGGATCACGCATGGGTGTTCCCTGCTCTAGTAAAGCGCGGGTCAGTGCGCCTTTGAGTTCATCTAAACCCATGCCCGTAGCTGCGCTGACTGCGTAGGCATCGTAGCGCAGTTGCTCGCGCATCAGTAGGTCGGGGTCGCACAAATCGGCTTTGTTCAGCACCATCACCATCGGCATGTGGTCGATCTCGAGGTCACGCAAAATCCGTTCCACCGATTGCACTCTAGTCTCGAGGCCACTACTTGCCACATCCACCAGATGCAGCAAAATATCCGAATCGGCAAGTTCCTCGAGGGTGGCTTTGAAGGCCCGTTGCAGATCTTTGGGCAAGTCGCGGATAAAACCCACGGTATCGCTGAAAATCACTTCGCCAATGCCAGGCAGCCACGATTTGCGGCTGGTCGGGCGCAGGGTGGCAAACAGTTTGTTTTCTGCCAACACCGCGCGGTCTGGGGTGGCGTGAATCAAGCTATTCAGCAGGGTGCTTTTGCCCGCATTGGTGTATCCCACAATCCCAATGGTGGGAACACGGTTCCTCGAGCGGCTTTTGCGGCGCTCTTCGCGGCGTTCAGAGATTTTTTCAATCTCCTGCTCGAGTTCGGTGATGCGGTCATTGATCCGCCGACGATCCATCTCGAGCTTGGTTTCACCAGGCCCACGGGTGCCGATCACTCCACCCGAACCGCCCGCGCTACCCGATCCACCGATTTTGGACAACACATGACCCTGCCCCAGCAAGCGCGGCTTCATATAGCGCAACTGGGCCAATTCGACTTGTAGTGAAGATTCTTGACCGCTGGCGTGCAGGGCAAAAATATCCAAGATCAATTGGGTGCGGTCTAGCACCTTCAGCCCCGTAACCGCCTCGATTTCGCGGCCCTGCGCGGGGGAAAGCTCCTGTCCAAAAATCAGCAAATCACAGTCCAGGTGGTAGGCTTTGCTGGTCAGTTCGGCAAGTTTACCCATTCCCACCAAGGTTCCAGGCTTGAGGGTTCCGCGAAAGACCAATTCGGAATAGGCCACCACCGCACCCGCAGTTTTGGCAAGTTCGGTAAGCTCTTGCAGGCGTTCTTCGGCATCGATTTCGCCCTGATCCACCTGCACCAAAATGGCCCGCTCCACATCTTTTTTGGCCTCGCGCAAGCTGGCAAACTGGGCAAATTCCCGCTCGAGGGCCGAAACCTGTCCGCCCAAATCGTATTCCTCGAGTGACTGGACATTTTGCGGTGGGAAAATCCGCCAATCCTCCTCCTCGAGTACCGCATTGGGCGGGGTTAGGTGGGCCAAATGAGCATTGCCAGGCAAGCCATCGGGCCGCACCTCGAGGGCCACCACCGCGTCCAAGCGGTTAAGAAACAGGCTCGAGAGGTCGCCTTTGGATAAGGCTCCACCTTTGGGGTGGGTATGCACAATATGAAACCCACTCAGGCGGTTTTCCGCTACCGAAATGGGTGGCAACTCGGTAGCGCCCGCGTCCGACACGCTCACGGTCAGCACCCGCCCGCGCCGATCAATAATCAGGCTGATCTCACGGCGAATCTCGAGGGAAAGCGAAGACATGGCCCGTGCAAGTTCGCTCGAGACTGCGCTACCTGGGGCAATTTTGCGGCGGTATAGGTTGGACAACAGTTTGGTTTGGCTGGCTTTAAGGCCACTTAGGTTGCCATGTACTCTTTCGATAGCAATGCTCCTTTCAGCCTAATACACAGGGTGCAAATACACAGGGTGCAATAGGTCTGGGACGGCAACGCAGGCAAAGGTCTGCGAAGAAGAATTGTAGGTGTTGTTGGGGTAAAAGGTAAAAGATGGGCTGAAAAAAGCCGCTCGAGTACGTCGCAGCTCGAGGCCACGCTCGAGAGGGTCGGTTTTTCTCAGAAGATGGTTCCGTTGATCATGATGGAAGTATTTTAGCACGCAGGTTTGGGCGTGGGGTGTGCGAGGCGACAAATAAGCCAATTTAGTTAGGGGAGGGTAATTGTGATTTGGTTCGTTGGGATTTGGTTCGTTAGAATTTGGTTTGTTGGAATTTGGTTCGTTGGGATTTGGTTCGTTGGGATTTAGAGTGTGGCATAAGACACATCAACGCGAGTCGTGGGGCAGAGTAAAATGACTTTAAACCATTCTTCAAAAAACCAGCCGCCACCACACACAGAACATCACACAGAACATCTGTATTTGCTTAGGAGAATCTATGAAAACGATCCTTACAGAAAGCGAAAAAAGCGGAAAGCCTACCAGCCGCCGTCAGTTTGTCAGAGGCTTGAGCCTACTGGGTTTGGGAGGAATGCTCAGTGCCTGTATGCCCCAAGCCAGCAGCGCCAAAGCCAGCGAAGATCCCAACATCGATGTGGCGGTGCTTAATTTTGCGCTCAATTTGGAATACCTCGAGGCGGAGTTCTATTTGGCGGCGGTGGGGCGCAAGCCCAAATATGCCACCAACGGGGTGGGGGGCGCAGGGGGAGCGGTCACGGGCATCAAGGAAGTCAAATTCAGTGACACCGATTTTGGTCGGGCCACTCGAGACTATGCCAACGAAATTGCCGACGATGAGGAAAAGCATGTCTTGTTTCTGCGCGAGGCTCTAGGGGAAAAAGCCGTCGCCCGTCCCGCCATCAACATTGGCGAGTCTTTTCGTTTGGCGGCGGATATTGCCAGTGGCGGCCTGATCAAAACCTTTGACCCCTACGCCAACGAACTGTTTTTCCTGCATGGTACTTTTGTGCTCGAGGATGTGGGCGTGACCGCCTACAAGGGAGCAGCCCGTTTGCTGACCAACAAAGACTATCTCGAGGCTGCGGCGGGTATTTTGGCAGTGGAGTCGTATCACGCGGGGGAAGTCCGCACCTTGCTCTACCGCCAAAAAGATGTGGTGGCAGCAGCGGGCCTAAAAGTATCGCAAATTATCCAAGCCATTTCCGATTTGCGTAACAAGTTAGGCGGTGCGGGCAAAGATCAAGGCATTGTGACTGCCAGTGGCACTGCCAATGTAGTTCCGGTGGATCAAAATGGGATTGCCTACAGCCGCAGCCCTCGAGAGATTCTGAATATTGTTTATGGCGGTGTGGACAATAAATCGGGGTTGTTCTATCCCCAAGGCTTGAACGGCGACATCAAATAGCGGGTATTCATCTTAAATAAAAAAGAGGGAAGTGTTGGCTCGAGCTTCCCTCTTTTTTCGTTTACCGCAGCGTCCCAATCCGCTCGAGGGCTTTTTCGATCTGTTCCATACTGGTGGCGTAGCTGAGGCGCACCCGTCCTGGAGCATGAAAATCGGTTCCTGGAACCACGGCGACCTTGGCTTGATCCAGAATCACTCGAGCGGCCTCAAATTCGTCTGGGTGGATCGAGGTGGTGTCCGCCATCACATAAAAAGCGCCATCGGGCAAGGGGGTGGGTAAACCCAAAGCATTGAGGCCCGCCACAATGCGGTCACGGCGCTCTTGGAACTTGCCGCGAGCCATTGCAATGTAATCGTAGCTATCCGTGATGGCGGCAACGGCGGCCCACTGCGCGATGCTGTTGGGATTGCTGGTACTTTGGCCCTGAATCGCGTTCATGGCCTTAACCAAATGCAGTGGCCCCGCTGCGTAGCCAATCCGCCAACCGGTCATGGCGTAGGCTTTGGAAGCCCCGTTGATGGTCAGTACGTTGTCCATACCAAATTTTGCCGCAGAAACATGCTTATTTTGGTCGTAGATGATGTGTTCATACATTTCATCGGTGACGACCAATAGGTTATGCTGCACGGCAATTTCCACCACCCGCCGAATCACTTCCTCGCTGTAGACCACTCCTGTAGGGTTGGCGGGGCTGTTCAGCAAAATGGCTTTGGTGCGGGGTGTCACCGCTGCCGCCAGTTTTTCGGGATCGAGGGCATAGTTTTCGCTGGCGAGGGTATCCACAAAAACCGGAATACCCCCCGCAAAAGCCACCATTTCGGGATAGCTGACCCAAAACGGTGCGGGAATAATTACTTCGTCGCCCGCATCCAGAAAGGCCAAAAATGCGTTGAACAGGGCTTGCTTGCCGCCGGTAGAAACACTGATTTGCTCGAGGGAATAGTCCAAGCCGTTTTCACGCATCAACTTGGCCCGAATCGCTTCGCGCAGCTCTGGCACGCCTTGCACGGGGGTGTACTTGGTTTTCCCCGACTGCATGGCAGCAATGGCGGCATCTTTGATGTGCTGGGGGGTATCGAAGTCGGGTTCACCCGCCGCCATACTGACCACATCCACCCCTTGCCGCTTCAGCTCGAGGGCGCGGGCCGTGACCGCAAGGGTACTCGAAGGTTTGAGGCTTTGGGCTTTTTGGGAGAGCGCAACTGAAAATGCTTGGGTTTCTAAAGACATAAGAACAGTTTAAAGGATTGGCACAGCGGGGGAAAACCGTTTACCTCTCGAGGGGTAGCGTGCGTGATCCATTGTCCGTTGTCTGTTATGCGTTGTCCGTAAAAAATGTAAAAACTCGAGCCATCCAATCTTTTTCTTGCCCTCTTACCCTCGAGTCGCGCCCTCTCGCCCTCAAGCGAAGCGACTTACTTCGCCATGCTGATCACCAAAACCGCAGTCAGCAGCACCGAAGAAAAAAATACAATCCCATTGCGAATATTGCGCTTCACATCCCGCTCGAGCGCCCGAACGAAGGCCAGCAGCGCCAAAAGCCCCGCCACTTTGGGAAAAATAGCGGCAAGCAGCAATGCCCAAGGCTCGAGGGTGACACGCAGCAGCAAACTGGTCAGCAAAAACAGCGACCACGCCGAGGCCACCAAACTGATTGGGTCAAGCTTTTTGAGGATTGGAAAGCGCATGATCTGGTGTAGAAAAATTATGGGGAAAGAATTGCTCAAGTAGGGTTTCGGCAAGCAAAGCGGCCTGTCCAGAAGCGGCAAAAATACCTGTGGGGGTATGGCACAGTGGCGTGATTTGCACCTCTCGAGGATGGTAATTCCACAAACTCGGCTCGAGCGCAGCACTGGCGGCGACGGTATGGCCCTCCAGCAAACCCGCCTCACCCAGCAGCACCGCCCCCAAACCCACCCCGCACAGCAAAACTTGGCGGTGTGCCTGCACATACGCCTTGAGCAGCGGGTCACGCCCCGCCTTGGCACTATCCTTGCCACCCAGCGCAATAATGACCCGTGGTTCAGGCACCGAGGCCACCCCATAATGGGGGGTCATCACCAAACCACCCAATCCCACAATCGAGGCACGGGTACGGGCAAAGGTAAACACCTCGAGCGGGCGCTCTTCCCACTTTTCGGCAGGCTCGAGGGTTCGGACGTGCGCTCCTAAAATCCCCAGAATCACTCCCAGCTCGGCCTCGTCTACCCCGTTGTAAAGCGTTATTCCAATATTTAGGGTTTGCATCATTACCTCTATCCTGCTGAGTCTCGAGTGAGCTGTGATTCTTTTCTCGTATTGTACCTACTGGCTACGAAAAATACACCTGCTTCTGTGAAAGTGCAAGGGTTTGATCTGCCAGAATCTGGAATCAGCTCCGTCTCGAGGGGCGCTCATCAAAATGTAGGGGAAAATGTGGGGGAAGTTTGGCTTTAAAACTGGCTCAAGTGCTTTTCCACCCTCACCAACCACGAATCACGAACCGCGAACCACGAATCACCTAAACTATCCATCATGTTGATTTTTGAATTAAACGGAACCCTCGAGAGTTTGGATGTGGAAAGCCTGGCCCTGTGGGATGCGGGCTGTTTGGGACTCGAGGAGACCGCGCGAACGGTGAAAGCCTATTTTGGCTCGAGGGTGGAACTTCCGCTGAACGGGGTTTGGCACGAAGCCGACGATACCGATTGGATTCTAAAGTGGAAAGCCACCCTAAAACCCGTAACCGTGGGCAAATTTACCATTGTGCCGTCTTGGATGACTGCTTCGGTTGCCCCCGAGCAAATCGGGCTGATCATCGACCCAGGCATGGCTTTTGGTACGGGCCACCATGCCACCACCCAGTTCGGCATTCAGGCGCTGCAAACCCTCGAGCTAACCCATACACTCAGTGGCAAAAAAGTGCTGGATGTGGGCGCAGGAACGGGTTTGCTGGCTTTGGTTGCCGCCAAACTGGGCGCAATTGCCAGCGGGGTGGATTTGGACCCGATCACCGTACCCATCGCTCGAGAGAATGCCCAAATCAACGGCCTGAACGTGGAATTTTTCGAGGGAATTTTGTCGGACATGCAAGACCAGATGCCTTATGATGTGCTGGTCTGTAAC
>JANYFS010000263.1 GCA_025359705.1 Deinococcales bacterium
CTGAAGTTCAAGCCACCCCTGCCCTCTATCTGCTACAGGCCAAGTTAAGGCAACACAACCTAAAAATTTACTTTCTTATTGATTAAGAAATGCTAAACTTATAACGTCTCGGAGCTGAAGAGCAGAACTCTATAGCAGCTCCTGACGGTGACGTCATGAGCTAAGTTCCTCCCAGCTATGTTTCAGATATTCTCGCAAAGCTCGAAATCTTCCACGACGCTGATAGGAACTTCTTTTCCCTACTCCCGTTGGTCGCTGTCAGATTTAGAAAATCTCTAAATCTGACATGGGAGGTACTTAAGAAGCTGCCATAGCGAATAATGCTCATTTCACTCTATTGTCTGGAGTGCTTGACGGAGGCGTATGTCCGACCTCAGCCCCTTGTATTCTTCCCAGTCTAGCTACAGTGATGTTGTCTCCCCACTCGTCATCCTCAATCAGCAGGGTCTAATTGAGGAAAGCAACGACGCGTGGAAAGAACTAGGTGCGGCCAACAACCTGCAGGCGTTTCATTCGGTTGTTGGAGCCGACTACTTCCAGGGTCGTGCCGAGAGTGATTTTCCACTCGAGGATACCGCAGCGCGCGGAATTAAAAGCGTGATGGCGGGTGAAGCCACCCAATACAATAAAATCTATATTTGCCACTCTTCTCAACGGCAGCAGTGGTTCCACCTATGGGTCAGTCAGCTTCGCAACAAGCGTCACACCATGTTGATTCATGAGGATGTCACGGCCTTACATCAAGCACGGCACGAAGTTCTACGCGGAGTTGAACAGAACACTAGGATTCTCGAGAACATTCAGGAGGCGTGCTTTACCCTCGATGACGAGTGGCGCTTTACCTACCTGAATCTCAGAGCAGCCAAGCTTCTCCAGCAACCGGTCGCGGCCCTACTGGGACAAACCCTCTGGAATGCTTTTCCCGACACTCAAGGTACAGTCTTTGACCAGCAATTCCGACGGGCAGTCAACGAACAGCAACCGGTCCTCTTTGAAGCCTTCTTTCCGGTGGTGTACGCCTGGTTTGAAGTGAATGCGTATCCCTATCAGGGAAGTCTCGCGGTGTATTTCCAGAACGTCAACGTCCGAAGAGCAGACGCCCAGACGCATTCTGAGCGTGACCTCAGCCTTGAATTGATCATCAACGGCGCAGCCCTTCCAGAAATCCTGAACCATATCGCCGATATGGTTGAGCGCCAGGCACCGGGTTATGTCTGCGTCATCATGCTTGCGCAAGATCAACACCTGTACCTCTCAGCGGCACCTAGCCTTCCTGCGGAGTTTCGCCAAGTTCTGAATTCACTCGACGGAACAGCCGATGAATGGCCGTGCATCCGGGCGCTGGTGAGTAGACAACCAGTAAGTGACGAGCAGATTTCTTGGCCTTCTTTCGGTTCAGCCTTACGTGACTTTTCAAACCAGCAAGGCTTTCAGGCTTGCAGCTCGGTTCCGCTCCTGAACGAGTTTCAGGAGCTGCTAGGAACCCTGGATCTTTATGCCACGACGCCAGGTCTTTTTCCAGCACAGGTGTTTCAAGTCATCGACAAGGCACAGCACCTGGCGACCCTCGCAACCGAACATCACCGCCTGGCTGAGCGCTTGCTTTACAGAGATCAGTACGATTCCTTGACTGGCCTGATCAACCGGCAACTGTTTGAAGAGAGGCTGAGAGAGGCGATTCACATCGCCCAGAAAACTCAAGGTCCACTGGCTCTTCTATTCATCGATGTGGATAACTTTAAAAGCATCAATGATCTTCTGGGGCATAGTTCTGGCGATGAAGTGTTACGTGAACTGGCTCGGCGTTTGCTTAGTTGTGTTCAGCTGCATGACACGGTTGCCAGGATCAGTGGCGACGAGTTCACTGTGATGTTGCCCTTCAGTACCCAGACAGACGCTATTCAAATGGCGAAAGCATTCTTGACCACCCTGACGAAACCTTTCACGATCGGTGACCGAGAACTTTACATCATGGCCTCGATAGGCATCAGTACCATTCCCGAAGGGGGCAGTGATGCCGAAGCACTGCGGGTCACTGCCGACCTAGCAATGTATCGGGCTAAAAGCCACAAAACAGGGTTTGCGGTATTCGAAAAGGAATTCAATCGTCGCAGCCACGAACGATTCGAGTTGACCGCTGCTCTTAGAAAGGCTCTAGCGCTCAACGAACTTGAAGTTTATTATCAGCCGCTGATGAGGCTTGAAGACCACGCCCTCATCGGGGTTGAAGCTCTCCTGCGCTGGCATCATCCCCAGTTAGGGGGGTCGCGTAGCAGCGGAACAGTGAGTCACGTTAGGAAGCCAATACACAATTCAATTTTCCCAAGTGAGTTCAAAAGTGTCTAGGCTTTCTGGGTCCCGTAAAGGTCGCAAATGACCATCCTTAGCGAGGTCATCTAGCTCAAAGTGGTAACGACCTAGCATATTGATATGCTTATGCTTCAAGGGAGAAAGCCGTGCTACATCGCCCTCGAGCGTGTCTTTTCCCATCTCCTTGAGCCAGTTGAGCGCTGCTTGCATGTAGCGGGTATTCCAGACCACGATGCAATTAACCACAAACCCCAATGCTCCAAGCTGTTCCTCGAGTCCAGCCAGATATTTTTCGTAGAGTTGACCCTTATGACCATATGCAACGGTGCGAACCAGACTATTACGCCCCTCGTGGCGGTTAAGCTGGATGCCGATCCGACGGCGGTACTGTGGCTGGTCAATGTAATTGAGAAGGTACAGGGTTTTAGCCACCCGACCCACCTCGGCAATCGCTCGTCCCAATCCCGATAAACTCCCGTCTCGAGCTAGGACTCGCATCAAATCTGGTGCCTTCACACTGCCCAGCTTTAAAGAAGCAACCAAACGCAAAATATCATCCCAGCGCGACGCAATCTGGCCCACCTTAATGATGTGTTTCTTGCTGAGTCCGTCCAATAAGCCATAATCGGCATCACGGTCCATCCTCCGTCTTGGGCAGAACGGCGCCTTTCGGGCCTGCCCGCACCAGCGCACTCCCTCGAGATCCCTGAGCCTTGGACTGAACAGGTAGCCCAGCAAATGAAACAAGCCGAACACCACATCCGAGTAGCCTGCCGTGTCCGACATCAATTCTTTGATTTGCAGCGCTGGTTTATTCTCGAGCAGCCCTGACAAGATATACAAAGAATCGCGCAATGCCGTAACTCAGCAGGGCGCTCCGCAGCAACAGGTCCTGACGTACCACTGACAGACCTTCGAGTATGGCTGCCCAGGCGGCGGGGCGGTGTGTAGGCTGAGGTGGATTCGAATCTTTCACGTAGACAAGCAAAACCACGATGACCCCGAAGAAACTGGTTGCGTTCAGGAAAAACACGGCAGGGAGGCCAAGATGCCCTGCTATCCAGCCAGCCATGAGCGGGCCAAGTGTAGAGGACACATTGACGCTCAGGGTCATAAGCGCGCCCGCCTTCATCACCAGGTCATCTGCAACCAGATCGGGCAGTAGGGCCGCTCGAGCGGGGCCATCCACACTGGCCACCATCGCGGAGAGGAAAGCGAAGGTAGCTAGCATTAGCAGAGTGCCCTGCTGATGGACCAAGAGAAGTCCGAAGCCCAGTGCCAAGAGCGGCGCGATGAACTGGGTGACCAGTAACACTCGGCGAGGGTGGAAGCGGTCGGTAAGTGTGCCGCCAAGCAAGGAGAACACGCCAAAAGCCACCGCTTGAGCAATCGAGACGGTTCCGAGATTCAGCGCGTGCGACCCTTTCAGATGCAGCGCTAGTAGGCTAATGCCGATCACCTGCATCCAAGTGCCGATGTTCGATATTGCTAAGGCAAACCACCACATCCGAAAAGGACGTTGCTGCCAGAGACTAAGGTGGGGGGATACGTCGTTCACACTGCCTTACACTTTACATTCGTTTATCCGAAAAGTAAAATAAATAGATGCAGAACCATCCCATTCACCCAGAAGCCAACCTGATCGATCTAGAACGCGTTACAGAGGTCTTTAAAGCGCTTAGCGACCCCACGCGGCTGCAACTCATGCTGCTGCTCACCCTCGGGGAGACCCAAGTCTCTACTCTGGTGGAGACCCTCAAACAGCCGCAGAGCACCATCAGTCGTCATCTCACACTGCTGCGAACGGCCCATCTGGTGTTAAGTCGTCGGGAAGCGACCCGCGTGTACTACCGACTGGCTGACAGTCATGTGGCGCAGTTACTGATCCAGGCCTTCAGCCACGCCCAGCATGAGCGCCTCGGACTGCCTGACCATCCTGAACCCGACCGTCTGATCGGAGGGGTGCATTGAAGGCGCTCGTGCTTTTCACCGCGCTGCGAAATCCACGCTTCGCTCGCCTCTATACCGCTCAGGCGATTAGCCAGATCGGCGATGCTTTAACCTGGGTTGGACTGGCCCTTCTGGCCTACCAACTCGCCCAAGGTAATGCTGCCGTGGTTCTGGGTACAGCCCTCACGCTACGCGTTCTGGCCTTTGTGATTTTTAGTCCGCTCGCTGGAGTGGTTGCGGACCGAATCAACCGCAAGTGGATGCTGATCGGCTGTGACTTCGGGCGGGTTCTGGTGATCGCCTGCCTTCCCTTTGTCCACCAGGTCTGGCAGGTTTACGTTTTGATGTTTTTGCTCAATACCTTCACGGCTTTTTTCACGCCTACCAATCAAGCCACCGTGCCTCTAGTCATGGGGCAGGAAGACGCGGGCCAGGGATTTGCACTCTCGAGCGCCACCACTGAACTGATCAACATTGCTGGACCAGGGCTGGCCGGTGCGGCTGCGGCACTGCTCGGTGGGCGCAACCTGTTCTTCTTGGATGCCGTCACTTTCTTGGCTTCAGGACTGCTGATCATGACGCTGCCTAATTTACAGGTCAAGCAGGGAGAGGTACAATACAGCACCTTCATGGACATCCGCGATGGTACCGCTCGGCTATGGCGTGACCCGCCCATCCGCTTTGCACTCCTGATGGAACTGGTGGCCGCCATCGCTGGAGCCTTGATCTTGGTTGGAACCGTAACTCACGTCAAAACTGACCTGCGGCTGGGGGATGCTTCCTACGGATGGGTGATGGCCGCCTACGGGCTAGGTGCTACGCTGGCCTCGCTGGTGGTGGGTGCTTATGGTAAGCGCGTCCCCCGTACCACCTTCGTGCTGCTGGGCGCATTGGTCACTAGCCTTGCGATTCTGCCAGGAAATTTCAGCACTCTGTTTCCGCTGCTGATGTTCTGGCTAGTGGCGGGGATCGGGCAGAACTGGGTCAACTTACCTGCGGAAACCCTGCTGGCTGAACGAACCGAGGAAGCGGCACAGGGACGGGTTTACGGCGCGCATTTTGCCTGGAGTCACCTATGGTATGCCTTCGCGTACCCACTAGCAGGGTTCCTAGGTAGCCGATTTTCGGAGCGCAGTTTTCTATATGGGGGTCTACTTGCGTTGGTCGTGCTGGCGATCACCTGGTTGACCTCTCGCGTCTCAGAAGGTGAACGTGCCGAGTCACCTGGTACTGCCGAATGAAGAGCTATATATAGCGCAATTCGAAATGATCAACACAAAAATACCTCGAATGATTCTTGGTAAATCTTGTCTCACGCGAAAATCCTCATCACATCTCGAACATGTGTATCCATCTCAGTGCTTAGCGCTATACATCTATAACACAGACACCGAAATTGATCGTACTGGTGCATCAAAGTGTATCCTCACCCTCGAGTGCATGCAGGGGTATTGGTAGGAGCCGATTGCCACTAGAGCAATTGTCATAGTAATGGACACATCTTTTAGAGTGATCTTTGGTTGATCAAAAATTCATCGGGGTATTGAGGATCAGGCAACGCCCAACCCCTAGAATCTGTCCGTTCAAGGTTACAAGAATTTGGTCTGAATTTAGTAAATAACAGAATATATACCGACATAGTGTTAAAAAATACCCATATTGATGCTAACTTCTTTAAATCTCACCCAAAGGAACCATGAAAATTTGCTTCTTGCCTAATATAACTGGGTAGGGTTTCCTCTCCGATATGTTTATACCAGAATTTTTACCACAACATTTGTAGCAAGGGTTTGTTAGAATGCAATGCCAGTCGATTAAACCGCATCTTGATATGTTTAAAACATAATATTGAGTGAATTTTTGCAACCTTGAACGGATAGACTCTAGAGTTTTTGTTAGAGTAATTTATTAGAGCAATACGACATTTTTCTAAAATATGCAGAATATTTATAGATGTAATTCATCTTTAACTTAAGATTTCGCGTACTGGGCGGGTTTAAACCCCGCCCCTACTTGGATTTTTTCTGATTTTTTCTCGAGGGATATGATGTTACCGATCAAATTATGTCAATCAAAATATAATTTATCTGTCTGAAAAT
>JANYFS010000264.1 GCA_025359705.1 Deinococcales bacterium
CATTTCGCTATCGCGCATTGCAACCCGCTCGCGGATGGACAGCGGCGCACTTTTATGATTGACCCCCACAACGGTTAAAGAAGCTAAGAGAATCATCTGGCTCCCAAAGTTTGAGCAATATCCGCTTTTAGCCGCTCGAGGGGAACCGCCCGTTCTGCCGCGCCCAAAGTCAAAATCTGGCGGCGTTGCGCTGTCCAGTCTTGCACTCGAGCGCTCAAATCTTGGGGCAAACTTTGGGCAAAAACATCGCGCAAAGCCTGCGACAAAAAGGGCAATTCGCTGCCGCTCGAGAAACTTGCCAACACCGAATCGCCACGAAAAACCGCTCCAGAGCGCATATTCCCCTTGCCGGGTTGCGAAGCATGGTTGCAAAAAATTCCCCGCTCGAGGGCCGCCGCCGCCACCCTATCGTTGACGATAGCGCTCGAGGTACAGGCAAAAACCAAAACAACCCCTTCGAGATGCTCTTGAACAAAATTTTGGGGAATGCGCTCGAGGGAGGTGTTGCTTAATACATCAAAATCAGCCAAGCAAGTCGGGGAAACCAAGCGCACCACGGCTCCCGCTGCCTGTAGCTCGAGGGTTTTTCGCAGTCCTACCGCGCCTCCACCCACCACCAAGACGCGCAGGCCGCGCAGGTCGAGGAAGGCAGGGAAAAGCATCATGGAGGAAATTATAAAGCACTGGCTCGAGGTTATATGTCCTGAGACTGCCACTTGTATGCCCATTTATCTAATTGGGCATACGTCACCATTCACCTATCCCAAGTACGTTTTAAGGATTTTTGCCCTACAGCAAAGCAACCGCCAGATCTCGAGCCACCGCCAAACCCCGCTCGAAGGTCTGCTTTCCCCCCAACAGGGTGTATAAACCGTTCGCTATTTTGCACCAACTGGGCAAGTCTTGGGCCACTTGCCAAGATCCCATCAGATCCAGACTGGTTTTGCCCAAAAAGAGATGTTCGCTGCCCAGCATGGGCATATGTTCCAAATGGTTAAGCATTCCCTCGAGCGCCGCAGAACACAGCCCCACCTCCACCCCCTCGAGGGTTCCGCCTGTGGGAATGTGCTGGATATTTGGAGCAACAACGGTAGGTAAATCGGGCAGCTCGAGCAGAACCCCGCCAAAATGGGGGCGCAGCCGAAAGCCGTCCACCAAAACTACAGGGAGATTCACTTCGGTGCCGCTCCGCTCGAGGGGGATTTTTTCATCTAGGCGCAAATGCTGCACATAACGCACAGGTATGTCGCTCGAGATGTGCATATTTTGCTCGAGCCAACCTGCGCTCCATGCCCCCGCTGCCACGACCAAACGGTCATACGTTACGAGGTCACAGCGACTCACATGTACTCGCATGGTGTTATCGATGTCCAGGCGCTCGAGGCACAAGGTTTGGGCTGTTCCAGCCACTGCCCGTGCATTGAGCATCAGGTCTGCACCCTGAGCCACTGCGCCAAAACCAAAATGTAAAGCCACGCTCGAGGGGCTGCCGTATCCTGCTTGGGGCTGCCACGTTGCGCCTGCATAGTTCTGCATATCCAAAAGCTGCTCGAGGTTGTGCTGGACGGGCTGGGAAAAGGGTATGGGGTTTCCCGCTCGAGCCAGATGTACCGCGCCGCACGGCTGAAACACAGGGTCATAGGGGCGCTGAATTTGGGTGACACGGGCGATGTTTTGCAGGGTATCCCAGACAAACTCGGTTTGGTTATCCTGTTTGAGTGGGGCAAAAATGCCACTGCGGTTTTGGGTCGCGCCGCGTTCACGGGGGATGCCGCCTTCTTCCACAACAAGTACGCTGTGCTGAGGGGCCAAGGTTCGCAGCCAAAAGGCCAAACTGAGGCCCAGCATTCCCGCCCCCACGATCACCAGATCGTAATGGCTGCGCTCGAGGGGAATATTGGCGTGATTGAGGACTTTGCCCACGCCCCACTGTACCCAAAATGTACCCAAAATGTACCCAAAAAAAACCGCCCCGCTCGAGTATATCTTGGGGGCGGGGCGGAAAAGTGGTGCACTGAGGGGGAATCGAACCCACGACCTAAGCCTTAGGAGTGCCTCGCTCTATCCTACTGAGCTACCAGTGCAAAGCCCCAGTAGTATAGCCATTTTTGAGGTTTGGGGCAAGATTTTGGGTTTGGAGGTTAGGAAATCTTGGAAATGCCCTCGAGCGGGGGATTTGCAAAGGAGAGAAGTGCAAGGTGAAAGAGAATTTATGGGTTGCATGAGTAACTTAGATCGTTTACACTGCTCAAATGATAGATTCTAATCAAATTAGGTATGTGATTAGCGACCTCTCGAGGGGGTGAGATGGGCAGATGAGCGGGTAGACACTCGAGGAAAGAATGGGTAAGGTTTGGAAATGAAAGTGGACGAGCCAGACACCGATATCCCCTTGACCCTTAAAAAGTTGGTCA
>JANYFS010000333.1 GCA_025359705.1 Deinococcales bacterium
CCTTGCCATCCCCCCCATGAAAAATCAAATCGGTGGCAGAGGAGGCCCGCAGTTCCCGCGTCCGCGCCGCCTGCGTCACCCACTTCAGCCCCTCCACCACATTGCTTTTCCCACTGCCATTCGGCCCCACAATGGCAATAATCCCAGGCCCAAACTCGAGCCTGGTTCGTTCGCCAAAGCTCTTAAAGCCTTGCAATTGGATGCTTTCAATACGGGTCATACAATCTGGGTCATGGGTTTATGGTTCATGGTTTTATGGATTATAGGTGAAAGGGTTTTGGCTCGAGGGGTATGGGAGATTTCTGTTCATTCAAAACGTTATTTCTGTTCTGGCCCAGCGGTGATGATCACCATATTTTCGGGATCGATCAATTCTTTGGCGGCATTGTTCACTTGCTCGAGGGTGACTGCATTGACTTTGGCTTGAAAGTCGGTCAGTTCGCTGAGGGGCAGGCCCACGCTGTAGTTGTCGGTGAAGGTTCCCGCCAGGGCTTCGGGGTTTGCCAAACCCACG
Source organism: Deinococcales bacterium (assembly GCA_025359705.1). Lineage (GTDB taxonomy): Bacteria > Deinococcota > Deinococci > Deinococcales > Deinococcaceae > JACMOA01. The sequence continues at coordinate 515 of JANYFS010000333.1, forward strand.
GTGTAACCGCTGACCAATGCTTTTTTGGCAATGTTCACTTCGGTTTCACTGATGCCTTGATCGCGCACGCTTTTCAGCAAGGCAAGCGTGGCCTGTACTGCTTTTTCGGTGTCTTTGGGGCTGGTTTGCATACTGATGGCAAAAGCTCCAGGCTGCTTGAAGGCGGCAAAGCTCGAGCTAATGCCGTAGGTCAAGCCCTGCTTGTCGCGGATTTCGGTTCCCAAACGGCTCGAGAGGGTGTCTCCACCCAACACACGGTTGAGTACCAAACTGGCAAAGTAGAGCGGATCTTTACGGTCTATGCTTTGATAGCCCAAATAGGTCACCGATTGGGTTTTGCCTGGCATGTTGGCACTCTGGCGCACCAATCCTGCGGGTTTGCCCACCACAGGGTACACCACGCTGGGGGTTGGCCCCACCGCTTTCCAGTTGGCAAATTTCTCCTCGAGCTGGGCCTTGACCGTGGCGGGGTCAAAGTCGCCGACCAAGGTCAAAATGGTGGTATCGGGGCGGTAGTGATCTTGGTAAAACTTGAGTAGATCGGCTTGGCTCAGGGCTTGCAGGGTTTGGGCGGTGGAAAAAACCTGCCACGGGTTGCCTTTGGGGTAAATGGTTTTGCGAAACAGCTTGATGGCGACACTGCTGGGGCTATCCAGATCGCGCTTGACCCCTTGTAGGGCGCGGTTTTGGAACAGTTTGACTTTGGCTTCGGGGAAGGTGGAATTTTGCAGAATATCCGAAAATCCCTCGAGCAGTACCCCAATATCTTGAGAAAGGCTCGAGCCTGTGATGCTCACCCCAAAGCGGTTGGCAGAGGGGCGCAAACTGGCTCCCACATTGTCTAGGAAGTCCGCCAGTTGCAGTTCGTCGCGGGTTTTGGTTCCACTGAGCAGGTTGCTGCCCACCAGGTCCACCAAGCCCGCTTTTTCGTCGGTATCGAATTCGCGGCCCGCCAGCACGGTGGCACTCAGCGAAACCGTAGGGGTGCTACGGTCTTGCAGCAAGAAAATTTGCATTCCGTTGCTCAGTTGGATGCTTTGCGGCAGGCTAACTGTAGCGGCTCCAGAAGGCGTAAAGGCGGGCAGATACTTGGCAACTTCGGCAGGATCGACGGGCGGGCCTGCGTTGAAGGCTTCAGCGGTGGCTGCGCCCGCACTTACGCGGTCTCCCCCTTCGGCGGCTTCGCTGGGTTCAAAATAACCCACGGTGCGCTTGTTGGGGGCCAGATACTTTTGGGCCACCCGCTGCACATCGGCGGCGGTGACTTGCTCGAGGGCCGCCAAAAACCTGTCGGTGTAGCGGTAATCGTTGGCAGTGGTGGCATCCACCCCCAAAGCGGTAGCCTGCGCGGTGATCGAGCGGTTGCCCAAAACCGTGCTGGCGATGATCTGGGTTTTGGCTCGAGAAATTTCGGCTTCGCTGGCGAGGGTTTTTTGCACTTCAGCAATAGTCTCGAGCAGTTGTTTATCCAGATCTTGCACCGTCACATCGGGAGCGGGGGTAAAATTAAAGCTATACCAGCCGCCCTTTAAGAAATGATAAGGCGCAGTGCCACCATCGGCAGCCAAACCCGACTCGAACAGCGCCTGATACAACTTGGAGCTGCGCCCCGACAGCAAAATGGCATCCAAAACCTTGATCGCAGCCACATCTTTACTGCCAATGGCAGGCAACGGATAAACCGCGTTCAGTAGCGGAGTTGCGCCCGCTTCTTTGAGGATGATCGGGGCTTTGGGCGCAATGTATTTCAGGGTGGATTCGTTGGTGTTGCCCTGCAAGCCGCTCGAGGAGACCACGGGTTTGGTTCCTGCGGTTCCCAGTTTGCCAAAGAGTTTGGTGACCGTCTCGAGCATCGGCTTTGTTTCAAAATCACCCACCACCACCACGGTGGCGTATTCGGGGGAATAGTATTTTTTGTAGTAGGCAGTAACCTTATCAGCGCTAAAGCCCTCGATATCGGCCCGTGTGCCGCCCACCGTCAAACCGTAAGGCGATTTGGGAAAAGCGGCTTGCTGTACTGCCCGCTCGAGACGGTATGCGGGGTCGTTTTCATTTCCTTCAATTTCAGAAAGTACCACTTTGCGCTCCCCTGCCAGTTTTTCGGGGTCGATTTGGGCATTGACCATGCGGTCTGCTTCCAGCTCGAGCAGGGCTTCGGCTTTTTCTTTTTCCACCGTGCCGTAATAGGCGGTTTGGTCGTAGTAGGTAAAGGCATTAAATTCTGCGCCCAGCGCATTAAACAAGCGCCCAAACTGCACAGGGCGGGAGGCCGTTCCCTTGAATAACATATGCTCGAGCTGGTGGGCAATTCCGTTCACGCCTGCGGCTTCATTCCTCGAGCCGATTTTATAGAACACCTGCACGCTGACCACAGGCGCACCCTTAACCTCTTTGGTCAGGATGGTTAAACCATTGCTCAGCACGGTTTTCTTGACCGTGTTGGTGGTCTCGAGGGGGGCGGCAAGGCCAGAACCCAACATCAGGGCCGCAGTAACAATCATTAGGCGAGATTTCAACATCGTTGCTCCTTTTGGTATTGTGCACTGGTTTTGTGCATTGGTATTGTGCAGGTGTAGATCTCAGTGTAGATCTCAGTGTAGATCTCAAGGAAAAAGTATGGCTAAATCCTACTCGAGCCTTACCGCGTTGAATAGCTTGAGCAATTCCTCAAGTTTGACTCATGTATTTTAACGCTTATGTCTGGATATAAAAGAAAGGGATCTCGCTAAATAGTTTTGCAATTTGCAAACCATAAACGAAATCCCCATAAGGGTACGCTCGAGGGCGGGTTTAAAACCCGCCCCTACCTTAAATATAACTCAAGATCAATCTAATTCATTACCAAGTTGGGGTAATATTCCCCTCGAGTCTACTTATTCTTTTACAGATTACGAAGAACGCAAAACTTTCTCTACAAAACATCATCCCGAATACAGGCTTTAAAATGCCCAGGAGCCACTTCACGCAGGGGCGGAACTGCTTTGGAACACTCCTCGAGGGCATAGCGACAGCGGGTGCGGAATACGCAGCCACTGGGCGGGTTGATTGGGCTGGGGATGTCGCCTTGCAAGATGATGCGGTCTCGTTTGATGGTGGGATCGGCGATGGGGGCCGCCGAAAGCAGCGCTTCGGTGTAGGGGTGCTTGGGGTTCAGATACAGCTCTTGGCTGGTCGAAACCTCCATGATGCGGCCCAAATACATCACGATTACGCGGTCACACAGGTACTCCACCACCGATAAATCGTGGGCGATGAACAGCATGGTCAGGCCCATTTCTTGCTGCAAGTCTTGGATCAGGTTGACCACTTGGGCCTGAATCGAAACATCCAAGGCCGAAACGGGTTCGTCTGCCACAATAAAAGTGGGATCGACGGCGAGCGCTCTAGCGATCCCGATGCGCTGGCGCTGACCACCCGAAAACTCGTGGGGGTAGCGGCGCACCGCTTCGGGACGCATTCCTACACGCTCGAGCAGGTTGGCAATTTTTTCACCGCGTGCCGCACCAGGCGAGAGGTTATGGATTTGTAACGCCTCACCAATGATGTCGCCTACGGTCATGCGCGGGTTTAGCGAAGCGAAGGGATCTTGAAAAATGATCTGCATTCGGCGGCGGTAGCCCCGCAGGTCATTTTTGGAGAGCTTGACCACATCCACGCCCTCGAATTTAACCTCTCCGCTCGAGGGTTCGATCAGGCGCAGCAAGGCGCGACCCACCGTGGTTTTGCCCGAGCCAGACTCGCCGACCAAGCCCACCACTTCGCCGCGAGCGATTGAAAAGTTCACATCGTCCACTGCTTTAACGTTGGCAACCACCCTCGAGAGCAACCCTCCCCGAATTGGGAAGTATTTGGTCAGGTGATTCACCTCGAGCAGCACATCTCCACTTTTAACCTGCGAGCGGCCTTTGGCATTGACTTGCGAGTTAAGATCTGATTTGGTCAAATTTTGGGTCATCTTAGAGTTCCTTCCAACGAATGCAGCGGCTCATATGTCCATTTCCGGTATCCTCGAGCAGTGGCACACTTGCATTACAGGCATCAACCACAAATTTACAACGCGGGGCGAAAGCACAACCAGGCGGCAGGTTCAGCGGGCTGGGAACATTGCCAGGAATCGCCTCAAGCCTTTTTCCCTTACCCGATTCTGAAGCCACAGTGTAATCCACCCGAGGGATGCTGTTGAGCAAACCGATGGTGTAGGGATGCTTGGGGCGCTTGAAAATCTCGATTACATCGCCTTCTTCCACCACACGTCCGCCGTACATCACCACTACACGGTCTGCCATTTCTGCTACCACACCCAAGTTGTGAGTGATAAACAAAATGGACATGCCGATTTCTTTTTGTAATTTCCGCATCAGATCCAAAATCTGGGCCTGAATGGTCACATCCAAGGCGGTAGTCGGCTCGTCGGCAATCAGCAAAGCAGGGTTGCACGACAGGGCCATCGCAATCATCACCCGTTGGCGCATCCCGCCCGACAACTGATGTGGGTACTCGTGAACCCGTTTTTCGGGGGCGGGAATGCCCACCAAACGCAGCATTTCCACCGCCATCGCCATACCGTCTTTGCGGTTTTTGTTTTGATGCAGTTGCACCGCCTCAGAAATCTGGTCGCCCACGGTATATACAGGGTTGAGGCTGGTCATCGGTTCTTGAAAAATCATGGAGATCTCGTTACCGCGAATTTTCCGCATATCCGCTTCGGGGATTTTGGTCAGATCCCTTGACTTACCGTCGCGCCCCATAAAATCCACGGTTCCTTCCACGATTTTGCCTGGTGGAACCGGAATCAAACGCATGATCGACAAGCTGGTCTGGCTCTTGCCCGATCCCGACTCGCCCACCACTGCTAGGGTCTCGCCTTTTTTGATGCTAAAGGTGACACCATCCACCGCTTTGACCACGCCATCGTCGGTATAGAAGTATGTTTTTAGGCCATCTACTTTCAGCAAAGTTTCGGTTGCAACCGCCATCATGTGTACTCCTTTAAGAAAAGGCTCGAGCCATAATCTACCCAGCTCGAGCTAGTGTGGTTTGGGATTGTAGAAGTAGGTGTTGTGAAGGTATGTATTGTGCGCGTGTCACTTGGGTTATGGAAAAATTTTACCCGCTCGAGCGACTTTTTGCGAGCAATACCTGTCAAATACCTATCGGATACCTGTCAAATACTTAGCGGCGACGGCGTGGATCGAAGGCATCACGCAGGCCATCGCCCACAAACTGCCAACCCAAAACTGCCAAGAAAATAAATACCCCAGGAATCAAAACCCAAGTGCGGTTACTGATCGACTCAAAACCACCATCTTGAGCCAAAGCCAGCAGTGAACCCCAGGAGGCATAAGGTTCAACTACCCCAATCCCAATAAAAGACAATCCACTCTCAGCCAAGATAAACCCAGGAATGGACAGTGAAATAGAGATGATCACAAAAGTGGCGGTATTGGGTAACAAATGCTTCATAATCACCCGTCCGCTCGAGGCTCCCAGGGCATTTGCGGCCTGTACATACTCGAGTTCCCGTGCTGCCAACAATTGACCGCGCACGACCCGTGCCAAGCCTCCCCAACCCACAAAAGATAAAATGATAATAATAATAAAAAACACTAAAATAGGATCAATATTGATTGGGAATAGCGCACGCAAGGTAATCAGCAAAAACAGGTCAGGAATCGCACCCAAGACTTCCACAAGACGCATGATCACACTATCAATCCATCCTCCAAAATAACCCGCCAATCCACCAAACATCATACCCAAAGATACTGATAAGATGGTTGCAAAAATACCAATAGTCAGCGAGATTTGCGAACCATAGATCACTCGAGAGTATTGATCGCGGCCCAAATTATCCGAACCCCATAAAAAAAGTTTACAGTCATTACTTACAGTAAATAGTTTAAAATCGCTAGGAATAAAGCCTAAAAAACTGTATTTGGCTTCGGGTCGGCTCGAGAAAAACTGGATCGGGCATTTAACCGAAGTATCTTCAGTAAAATCATCCCGCAAAGTGACCATATTAATTGCCCGCTTTACTTTATAAACATAAGGCGAAGTTAGATTCCCTTGGTCATCTTTCCAATGGATTTTGGTAGGGGGTGCCCAAGAGATTCTGTCGGTAGTAGAATATTCTGACAAACCGTAAGGAGACAAGAAACCCGCAAACAAGGCAATCGCATACAAAATAAACAGGATAAGCATCCCTGCCCTCGCCAGTGGGTTACGTTTAAATTGCTTCCAAACCACTTGGGCTTGCGATTGGGATTCGGTTTTAGGAGCCATACTTTCAGGATTTTTTGCTGCAATGGTCATTCATGCCCCCTAGTTGTAGCGAATCCGAGGATCGACTGCCGCCAGTGCCAAGTCGGAGAGAAGGTTGCCTACCATATACAGAATACTACTCAGGGCGGTTACTGAGGCCACGACATAAAGATCGGCGTTTTGAAATGCAGTCAAGAGAAGTGGGGTCAGACCAGGCCAAGCAAAAACCACTTCCACAAAACCCGCTCCGCCAATCAAAGCAGGAAGCAAGCCCCCCAAACCCGCCACCAAGGGCAGAATAGCCACTCGAAAAGCGTGCTTGTAAACCACACTGTTCTTAGGCAAGCCTTTGGCCTGAGCAGTTCGGATGTAGTCTTGTCCCAAAACCTCGAGCATTTGGCCCCGAATATAGCGGCTTTCCGAAGAGATTCCCCGCAAAACCAAGATGATCGACGGAACCAAAGCATGGATTAAAACATCCGAAAAACGTTGCCATGCGGTAGGGTCACTGGGTGCATCGCTACTGGACATGCCCGAAATAGGCATTTTGATACCAGTATTTTGCTGAATAACCACCATTGCAAAAATAGCCAACAGTGCGAAGAAAAACGATGGAATACCCAAACCAAAGTAAGCAAAGATCGAAAAGACCCGATCCCAAAAACTGTAGGGTTTGAGTGCGCCATAAACACCAATAGGAATGGCAACCAAATACAAGATAACCGTACTCAGTAGAACCAAAATCAAGCTATTGACAATAGGGCGCTTAATCAGTTCAGAAACGCCTTGATTATATTGGAACGACTGCCCCAGTTCGCCTTGCAGCATGTTACCGACCCATTTGACATACTGAATGGGAATAGGCTTATCCAAGTCAAACAAAATGCGCTGACGTTGCAGCTCTTTAGCAGTCACTCGAGGGTTAGATTTTAGTGCATCCACCATATCTCCAGGGGCTGCCTGAATAATAGCGAAGGTTAAAATAGTTCCCAAAAAAAATGTAGGGATAAATTGTAAGGCGCGTTTTAAGATATAGATGAACACACCAACACCTCCTTTTGAGGGTTTTCTCGAGCCACTCGAGCGATGAGTTTGGGTCGTAGGGTGGAGAATTTGTGAAAATTTGTAGGAGGTTATGGAGATACTAGACGGGATAGTTTAGCTATTTTTATACACTTTGTATTTCTAGCTTTATCTTTTGCGCTTTATTTAGCTTTCTATCCAAACTTTTATACCCAACGCAACCATTTACTCCCATTT
>JANYFS010000409.1 GCA_025359705.1 Deinococcales bacterium
GCAGAAGATTGCATAGCTCGAGCGCACGAGTTCTTACCAAAATGGCTAACGAATTACGGATAACGAACAACAAACCACGTATTCCCTCGAGCCATGCCCTAAAATATCGCTGTGAACCTCAAAAATGCTGCCCATGTCCTCGAGTTGTATCTGCAAACCCCTCAAGCCCCTGCGGTGATGCTGTGGGGGCCGCCTGGGGTGGGGAAATCGACCATTATTCGGGCGGTGGCTGCCAAATATCACTATGCGGTCACGGATTTGCGGCTGTCGCAGCTTAGCCCTGTGGATTTGCGCGGTTTGCCCACGGTAGACCGCGAGCAGATGGCCTCGAGGTGGTTGCGTCCGATCTTTTTGCCCAGTGTGACCGACGTGGAAAAACTTCAGCTCGAGGGATACAAGGGTCTTATTTTGCTGCTGGACGAAGTGAATACCGCCCCTGTGCAAACTCAGGCGGCGGCTTTTCAATTGGTACTTGACCGTGCCGCAGGCGAATACCACATTCCAGAGGTGGAGGGGTTTGCAATTTTTCTGGTGCTGGCGGGTAACCGCGCCAGTGACCGAGGCATTGTGCATCAGATGCCTTCGCCGCTGCTGAACCGCATGGGACACCTCGAGGTGGAAGCCGACAGCGAAGAATTTTTGAGTTACGGCCTCGAGAAAGGTTTTGACTCGAGGGTTTTGTCTTATCTGGCTTATGGCGGGGTAGAAAAGCTATTGCAGCTCCCGCAGCGCGGCGAGAAAGCCTTCCCCACTCCGCGAAGCTGGGAATTTGCCAGCCGCATGATGCAGGGTCGCCCGTGGGATGTGGCTTTGCAGCAGGTGGTGGCAACCTTGGTAGGCGAAGGTGCAGCCCATGAACTGGGCGCACACATCGAACTTGCCAGCAAACTTCCCGATGTGGACGCGGTGATCCTACGCGGCGAAATCCCACTCGAGATGGCGCTCGAGAGTGTGGCGGTGCAGTGGAGCTATGTCACCGCGCTAACCTCTAAAGTGATGGCTCTGGGGGATGCGCTCGAGGACAGCCATATTTCCAACTGGGTACAGGCGCTGTCGCAGTTGGCCCCCGAATATGCCAATTTGGGCCTGATTACCCCTTTGCGCGGAGATTTATCTCGGATGGCGAAATTTGTTGCCAATCAGGATTACCAGAATTGGAATATGGATAATATTGCCTTGCTCATTTAAACGGGTAATCTGAACGGGTGATCTGAAAGAACTGAATCTGAAAGAACTGGGTTATACTCTGTTCTTAATGCGATCTTTAAACACCATCGTCGAAATGATCAAAATTGTGGAAAAACTGCGAATCCCATTTTGGGCAAAACCATGCTCAAATGCTGGTAATCTGCATCACAACAGGCTACACAACAGGGCGGGTTTGAAACTCGCACCCTACCAAAGATTTTTCGCACTCATGCTCACCATCAGTCTCTCGAGCGCCCTCGGAACCCCCGTCACCACACCTGTGAATAAAGCTGCACTGCTGAGCATTCGGGTACTGATTGGCAGTGGCACTCGGCTCGAGCTGACGGTTCCTTTTGCCCATGCAATTTACTATCCCGATGGGCGGTTGCTGTTCAAGAGCGATACGGCGTTGTCTTGGCCCCTGGGCATCACCTCGAGCGGAACTATTTCGCTGAATGGCTCGGATTCGGGCAGTCCCAAAATTTACATTCCAGACGGTGGCCCCGATACCACCATGACCCTAAATGGATCAACGGGCGGCTCGAGCTACCGTGGGGGTATGTGGTTTCGGGTGCAAGGGGGCAGCCTGCAAGCCATCAACATTGTGGGTATCGAAGATTACCTGCGCTCGGTGGTTCCCTCCGAAATGCCCCCTTCGTGGTCGCTCGAGGCGCTCAAAGCTCAAGCGGTGATCGCTCGCACCTACGCCATTTCCAAATTGAATCCCAAGGGCGATTACGACATCTGTGCTACACAGCAATGCCAGGTTTATACCGGCACACTCAAGGAACACAGCGGCTCGGATGTGGCAGTGGCCCAAACAGCGGGCTACATTGTGGCTTGGAACAATAAGCCCGCCTTAACCTATTTCTCGAGCGACAACGGCGGTTGGATTGCCAGCGCCAACGAAGTGTGGGGCATGAATGTGCCGTATTTGGTGGCCCAAGCCGACCCGTTTTCCAAAAGCCCCAAAAGCACCTGGCAGCTCGAGTTTAGTTGGGCCAATGCTAGCCGCATTGCCTCGGGCTATGCCAAAGTGGGAACCCTGAACAGTGTCACTGTGGGCAAATACAGCAATTCGGGCCGCCCGCTCGAGATTACCCTAACCGGCAGTGCGGGCAAAGCCACCCTCAAAGAACCCAGTACCAGCAACTTTGTTAAAGCACTTGGGGCATACTCTACACGGGTGGCTTTTGGTGGGAATGACAAAGTTTTAGTGGTGGCAGGCGCAGGCTTTGGGCATGGGGTGGGGCTTTCTCAATATGGAGCCAGTGGTATGGCAGTTGCGGGCTACGATTATCTATCGATTATGGGATTCTATTTTCCCAAAGCCCAAATTGGGCAATACACCATCGCCGATAGCGGGGTAAACACCCAGATCATTGCCGACTTACCACAATTTGATTCCTCGAGCGACATCATCGCCAACTCGAGCCTGCTGTATGCGATTAACCACCCAAATATGGATTTCCGCTCGAGCTGGAACTATGGGTTGGGGTTTGATCTTTAGCCCCTTGAATAATCCTCGAATAATCCAAAAAACGCGACTATTTTAAGCTAGTCGCGTTTTTAATACTTCAAGTTTACATCTCAAGTTTACATCTCAAGTTTACATCTCGAGGCTACTGGACAATTCCGCTCGAGGGGCGGCCCATTTAGAAATCAAGATGCTCAATTCATAGAGCATATAAATGGGGACTGCCATCAGCATTAAATTGAAAGGATCGGGGGTAGGGGTGATGATTGCTGATAAAATCATAATCACTACAATGGCATAACGGCGCACGTTGGAAAGCATTTGGGAGTTGATCAAATTTATTTTGGTAAGCAAAAAAGAAACCATTGGTAGCTCGAACAGAATACCAAAAGCGACCAAATAGGTTAAAACGTTGGTGATATACGAGGCAATATTAAGCTGACTTTCCACACCGCTGGTTGCGGGCAAAAATCCAATTAGAAAGGGAACCGCAGCGGGTAAAATAATATAAAAGCAGAATAAGCAACCCAAACCAAACGATAAACCCGCACCCAAAATAAAGGGAACCGCGTAACGCCGCTCGAGGGAAGTCAGGGCGGGTTCAATAAAACGCCACACTTGATAGAGCATGAGTGGCAAAGCAATCACAAAGCCGCCCCACAAGGCTACCGAAAGCACCACCGATAAACCGTCGGTTAGGCCCGACGTGACCACCCGAACATTTTTAGTAACCCCGTCTAGGGGATGTTGCAGCAATTTGATAATCTTATCGTTAAATTGATAGGCAATGACCGTACCAATCATCCAATAAGCCAAAGCCCATAACAATCTTGAGCGCAACTCCTCGAGGTGATCGAGCAATGGCGCTTCGTTTGATTTTATGTTTGATTTTATGTTTGATTTACTCGGGTTGGATTGGGAAATCTTAAACTTAGCCATAATTTAGAAGGTTAGTGAGGTTAAAAGGTAATCAGGTGGAAATTGGATCAGAACTGCTTTCCAATTTCCACCCCGATAGATACCTTAACCTCAAGCCTTTTCGACCAATTCGACCCGTGGGGGGGCAATGGTATTGATGCTTTGGACTGGGGCGGGTTCGTCTTTGAGGCTGGCCTCGAGTTCATCTTTGAGACCCTGCGTGCCTTTCTTAAACTCGCGGACGCTTTGACCGATACCGCGTGCCAACTCGGGGAGCTTTTTGGGGCCAAATAGCAGCAACACCACCGCGAGGATGGCGATAATTTCGGGTAATCCAAGATTGGGCATGATTGAAACCTCCTGATTGTTTAGAGGGTTTAAGGAAGCAAAAAGTTCCTTAAAAAAAGAGGCTTGATCAGAACAAAAGACCGGCTCGAGAGACAGTATAGCGCAACAGACTGATTTGGAGATGAAGCAAATGTCCCAAAGTGCTAAATATGCGTGCTAAATATGCCAAACCAAAAAACTTCAAAAGAACTCGAAAAAAACTCGAGCCATATCCGCTCGAGTTCTTGTGTTGTACACCTACTGCTTACACCTATGGCTGTTATTTCTCTGTGAGCCACGAGGTCAAAAGTGGTAATTTTTCACCGAATTTATCGGGATCAGTGGCACTCTTTTTGGCCCAATAGTGCCTCGAGAAACCTATTTTATTTTCTTGCTGCACCCGCGCCACCCCCAAAGTGCCTTCGGGAATTTCCCTCGAGATGGCGCTGCCTGCGGCGATGATGCTGGCTTTGCCAATTTTGACGGGGGCTACCAACACGGTGTTGCTGCCGATAAAAACCCCATCGCCCACTTCGGTGTGGTGCTTGTTGATGCCGTCGAAGTTGGCGGTGATGGTTCCCGCGCCCACATTCACTTCGCTGCCCAAAGTGGCATCGCCCAAATAGCTGAGGTGTCCCGCTTTAGTTCCGCGCCCCAAAGTGGAATTTTTGACCTCCACAAAGTTGCCCACATGCACATCTTGCTCGAGGATTGCGCCCGGGCGTAGCCGCGCAAATGGCCCCACATCGGCGTGGCGATGTACAATGGCACCCTCGAGGACACTGTGGCTTTTGATCACGCAATGCCCCTCGAGGGTGCTGTCCGAAATAATGCTGTAGGGGCCGACCCGCACACCTTCGCCCAAAGTGGTAGTTC
>JANYFS010000413.1 GCA_025359705.1 Deinococcales bacterium
GGCAAATTTTTGCAGGCTTTGCGATTCACTTGCAAAAAAAGGTGTGACCCTATCTTGTAGATCGCGCACAAAATCCCAAGCTTTGGCTCCAGACTGGGCCATGCGGTCCTCGAGCAGCCAATCTGCAAAGGTGGCAAAGCCCAACAACTGGGCTTTTTCGTGACGCAGGGCCACAATTTCTGCGATGTGTGGCATGTTGTCGAAGGGTGCTTGGGTGGCGTTGCGGTGCTGAGCTTCCCAGATCTGCTGCCGAAGGTCGCGGTCATCCAAATGATCCATTACCGCATTGAAACTGGTGGCCTGCAAAGTCAGGCGGTAGCCACGATGCCCTTTGGCTTCGGCACTGGCTCGAGCAGCATTTAGGGCGCTTTGGGGCAATCCTGCCAAGGGTGCAGCGTCCTCGAACAGCATTTCCCAAGCCTTCGTAGAATCCAACACATTTTGGGCAAAGCTCGAGGTGATTTGGGCCAAACGCTCGGAAATCTCGGAAAAGCGCTGCTTTTGGACAGGCTCGAGGTTGGCTCCATTGTTGCGAAAGCTGCGGATGGTCTGCTCGAGCAGGCGTTTGGGGCTACCCGTCAGGGCCAAAGCCTCGGGGGTTTGGGCATAGTTTTGCACCACCGCCCACAGCTCGGGGTTCAGCGCCAAGGAGGTCATAAAGCGGGTGAACTTGGTTAGCATGGCCTTGTTTGCGCTGCGGAGTTCGGGAGTCATCACCACTGCCTCGAGGTGGCGGGCGACCAGATAGCTGAGCAGCAATTGCTCGGTAGCACTATCGAGGGCCAGCAAGGTGTTTGCAAAAGTGGGGTTGGGTTGCTGGCTGATCTGGGCAATGGCCCTTGCCGCCTGCTCGATCAAATGGTCGATGGCGGGTTCGATGTGTTGGGGCTGAATCTGGTCAAATGGAATGTCAAAGCCAAGCGCAATGAGTGGGTTGCTCGAGCGGGAATCTTGTACGGAGTTCATGGTTTTAAATATACTGCGAAAAACGTGAGAGGCGCATAGTGGTTTTCGTACACTTGATTTTTCTCGAGGTTTAATTCAACAAACGGTGTTGCGTTTTACTGAGCGACCCACCAATCTCTCGCTCGAGTACAAATTCTTCGTTCAGGCGCTCGAGGCGGCAGCACCACACCTGAATTCGCACGGGGTGTTCTTCGTCTTCCAAAATCCAAATGCTGGTTTCGGCCCGCTCGAGGCTGGGCAATACCGGTTTGCGTTTACCGTTCACTTTGGGTAGCCACCAGCCATTAAATTGTGAACTGCTAAGCCCCTTGATCAATAAACTGCCCGCTTCACAATTTTTCAGGCGTACTTCGCTACCCTCGAGCCAGACTTCGATTTGTGGCTCGAGGGTTTGGGATTTGAATTTTGGAGGAAGTGGAAAAATAGGCAGCTCATAAACAGTTTTGGGCCGTAAAGTTGCTTTCCAACGCTCAAAACGACGGAAGGCTTGGCGCTGTTCTGTGCTGACAAACCAGCTTTGCACAGTATACAGTATATTCTCCCATGCTTTTCTCCAAGTGTATTGTACTTTTCTTGTTTTGATATTCAAAGTATTTATCCTTTTTATTTCTTTTTACTTTTTCTTTTTGTGACTTTGTTTCGTGTGTTGATCGTTACTCGAGGGAAACCGTAGCTTTCCCGTACTGAACGGGCTTAAAATCCGCCCCTACCTAATTTCTTTTTTTGAGTCTTGTGCAGTCTTGAAGCAAATGCTTTAACAATACTTACCAAATACTTTAATTATATGTACCAAATACCTAACCCTTCAACACTCGAGAGATGCGTTCTGGTAATTGTCGGTGGTCGTGATAGGTCAGGCTCGAGCGCGTTTTATTTAATTTTAGGGCCAAATAGTTTTCGGCTAGGGTTTCCAGAAAGTGTCGCACGGTCACTTCCCCATTTTTGATCAGCTCGAGCGAGAGATGTTGCATTTGCACCTCCAGATACTCGAGGGCCGCGTAACGGGCTGCCGCGAAACCATCCGCCGAGAGATGTGGAAACAGGGTATCTTGCGCCGATTCGGGGTCTCGAGCAATCCGCAGGCTGGCGGCTTGGACTTGGGCATTGTTCAGCAGATCTCGGCAAACATGGCAGACCTGTTTGTGGTCGGTGGGTGTGCCGCAAATCAGACAGGGGTCAAACCCTTGGCGCTCCCGCCACACTCGAGCCTTGAAAATGGCTTCGGCAGTGCGCCGCGCATTGTCCCGCAAACCCTCGGGTAAATGTGCCACCAAGCGCTCGAGCCGCTCGAGGTCGGAATCGGGAATCGGTTCGGGGATAGTACGCAGTGGGGGTGCGCCGGTACCCTTGCCTGCCACAAAGCGCAAATCCTTCACCGAATTGTCGCCCACCCGTTCCCGCAACTTTTCTAAGAAAATGGGGCGCTGCATGGTCAAAAAATTGGTCAGCACCGAATCTTCGGCCTCCACCCACAGCACTCCATCTTTAAAACCCTGGGCCTTGGTCATATGGGCCAGTTCGGTTCCGACCACTTCGGGCCACAGCAACACCGCTCGAGCGCGTTTCAGCCCACCCGAGAGGTTGTTTTTTTTCATCACCTTGCCCACAAGTTGTCCTACGCGGTATTGGGCCATGTTCCCCATTTCCCCCATGTTTTCCCATTTTAGCGCCTAAACATTCCGCCTTCCACCTGATAGGTCAGCAGCGCTCGAGGGAAGGATTCGGTGCCTGTGACCAAGGCTTGGGGGGCGCGGTGAGCCAGCTCGAGCAGGTGGACGCGGCGCTCGAGGTCGAGTTCGGCGCTGAAGTCGTCGATCAGCAGCAGGGGCATTTCGTCGTTTTTTTCCGCCAGCAGTTCAAATTCGGCTTGGCGCAGGGCCAAGGCCACGGTGCGGGCCTCGCCGCGACTGGCAAAGGTTTGGGCCGCCACTCCATGCAATTTTAGCTCGAGGTCGTCGCGGTGTGGGCCGATCACCGTGTTCCCCCTGGCGATTTCTTCGCTGCGGCGGTTTTTCAGGTCAAAAAGATAGCTTTCGGGGGTGGTGGTCTCTTGCAGGGTTAGCTCGAGGGAATTTCCACCGCCCAGCGCTTCGTGGGCAGCTTGGGCCAGTTCTTGCAGGCGCAGCAAAACACGGCGGCGCATGGTCAGCATTTCTGAACCCAGATCACACAATTGAGTGTCCCACACCTCGAGCGCCCAATGTTCACCACTTCGCAGCGAGGCATTGCGCTGGGCCAAATTGCGGTCATAGAGGGCCATCACAGCGGCGTAGCGCACCGAAAGTTTGCCCAACAACTGATCCAAATAGCCGCGTCTGACAGAGGGGCTACCCAATACCAAATCGTTATCCTCGGGGCGAATCCACACTGCCGCCCCACGCAGCATTTCCCCCGCCTTGACCCGAATGCCGTCCACCTTGGCAACCCGCCGCCCTTTGCCCACCCCCACTTCAAAAATACTTGGGCCTTCATCGCGCTCGAGGGTGGCCCGCACAAAGCCTTCTTGCTGTTGATGTTGCACCAATTGCTCGAGCTTGCCCGCTTCGCTGAGGCCGGTCAGGGCCAAATACACCGCCTCGAGCAGATTGGTTTTGCCCTGCCCATTTTTGCCCACAATGGCATTGAGTCCTGGCCCAAACTCGAGGGTTTGGTTATGCAGATTTCGGTAGTTGAGAGTATATAGGGAACGTAAAAGCACACTTGTATTCTACTGCTTCAGTAACCCAATTAGTAACCCAATTAGTAACCCAATTTGTATTCCACATACTGGCTGCGCCAATAGCCCAAGCCCATGCCCAGCAAAATCAGTGGAGCCATTGCCAGCCCCCACGAATTATGCAGACCAAACAAGGTACTCATGGCTAGCCAAGCGATCACCACCAAAAAGGAGATCAAACCAATCCAAAAATCCCAGCCTTTGGAAGCATTGTTGCGCTTGAACAGATCCGCTCGAGGTTGGGGAATGGCGACCCAAGATTGCAACACGCTCGAGCTGAGGGTGGAACCTACAAAGCAAAATAGCGCAAAAAACCAACCCTGCTCGCCCCGCGCTGCCAGCACCACAAAGGGAAGGCTAAAGATCACCCACACCGGAATCAGCCCCGCCAAAATTTTGTAGACCCGCAATTTTAGGCTCGAGGCGGGGGACATTTTTAACAGATCGGGGGCATCTTCTGCCGAAAGCGTAATGCGAATCAGGTTGCTGGACAGGGCCGAACCCAACAAGATGGCAGTGAGGCCCAAAGTGGTAGTGACGGGTAGCTGAAACCAATTGATTCCATTTCTCGAGGAGTTTCCCCGAAAGGTCACAAAGAAAATGGGCAGCATATAGAGCATTTGCAACAAGGTATTGGAAATCAGGTAGGGGTCGCGCTGGATCAAGCGCCACTCTTTGAGCAATATATTTTTGCCTATTCCAGACGCAAAACGTGTGGGTTTGCTCGAAG
This sequence comes from Deinococcales bacterium, assembly GCA_025359705.1. GTDB lineage: Bacteria > Deinococcota > Deinococci > Deinococcales > Deinococcaceae > JACMOA01. The sequence continues at coordinate 4,413 of JANYFS010000413.1, forward strand.
TTCGAGGTTTGACCGAATTCCCGCTCGAGGCGGTTTGGGTTCCCAGCAAAAACGTGCGGTACATCAGCATACTCACCGCGCCCAATAGCGCAATGCCCACCGCCCACAAGCTGAGCAGGGGCAAAGGGCGAAACAATACCGCTTGGGCGGGCCACAGCAAGATATTGCTTGAGGACAGATTCCCGCCTTGGCTCGAGGCTACCAAACCCATCAGCCAGTCCGCAATATTTTTCTGCCAAACTCTGCCGAATTCGCTGCCCAGCATGTTGGGAATCTGAAACAGCAAAAACATCAGCGCCCCCAGCAGACTGCCTAAAACCTGGGCCACAGTGCGGGTGCGGCGGGTTCCAATTAGCCGTACCAAGCCCAAAGTGATCAACATGGCAAGGGCGGTGGCAATCAAAGATAGGGCCGCTAATGTGGGAACCCCGCCCAAAAGCTGGGGAACCCCTGCCATCAGTGCAAAAGTGCCAATCGGCAGCACAAAAAAGATAAACGACAAAAACACATTGGAGGCCACCCCCAGCGACTTGGCAATAAAAATGGCCTTGGTCGGGGTGGGACTCGAGACCAGCAAATCCAAATCGCCGCGCTCAAACAAGGCGGTGACGCTTTCGGTGATGGCAACCGACAGCAGCAAGCTGAAGGTGAACAACAAAACAAGGCTCAGAACCAGCCACACCACAGGGGAAAGTTCTCCCTCGAGTGAAAAGTTACCCCGCAGCGGAGTCAGCACAAAAAAGGCCACCAGATGCAGTATCAGCATAATGCTGCCCACCCACCACACAATATTTTTGATTCGCCGATTCGCCAAAAGCTCCCGCCAACGCAACCGCACCTCATGCACCACCAACCAGGGCCAGGTGCCTACTTTGGTTTTCATGTGTCCAGTCCTGTCAGTTGCAAAAACACATCCTCGAGCGAGCCATCACGGTCTCCCGCTCGAGCCTGAAGTTCTGCCAAAGTGCCTTCGGCAACCAACATTCCGCTCGAGATGATCGCAAGGCGTTCACAGAGTTTTTCGGCTACCTCGAGGATGTGGGTGGTGAAAATGACCGTGTTGCCCCGCGCCACAAAGTCGTGCAGCATTTCTTTGACATGCCGCGCTGCCGCCACATCGAGGCCCGTAAGCGGT
>JANYFS010000424.1 GCA_025359705.1 Deinococcales bacterium
GGAGCATACCTCGAGCAACCTTCACAAACTCGAGGTATGCTCCCCTTCAACTTAGCTCTGGACTTCTTCGACCACAGCAACAGGATTCAGATCCACATCATCCATGCTGGTTTCGCCTTCGGCTTCGCCCTCGAGAACCGATGCGCTCGAGACATTTTCGCCGCCGCCACGGGCCTCGACCAACAAGTCACCCACACGGCTGGTGATCAGTTGGATCGAGCGGATGGCATCATCGTTACCAGGCACGATGTAATCCAACACGTCAGGATCAGAATCGGTATCGGCAAGGGCCACCACGGGGATACCCAGCTTGTTGGCTTCTTGTACCGCAATCATTTCCTTGGTGGGGTCGATGATGAACAGGGCATCGGGCAAGCGGGTCATGTGACGCACGCCGCCCAAGTAGCGCTCGAGGCGGTCACGCTCTTTGCCCAAAGCAATGCGCTCGGGCTTAGGGCGCTCGTTGATGATGCCCGACTCGAACATTTCGTTGAGCGCGTGCATCCGGTCAATACGGGTGCGGATGGTGCGAAAGTTGGTTAGCATTCCACCCAACCAACGCTGGGTCACAAAGGGCATACCCGAGCGACGTGCCTCGAGTTCGACAATCTCTTGAGCTTGCTTTTTGGTACCGACAAACAAAATCACCGAACCGCGCTCGGCGGTTTCTTTGATGAAATCAAAGGAGCGATCAATTTGCTTGAGGGTCTTTTGCAAATCAATGATGAAGATACCGTTGCGCTCGGCAAAGATATAGCGCTTGAACTTGGGGTTCCAACGCTTGGTTTCGTGTCCGAAATGGACTCCTGCCTCGAGCAACTGCTTCATACCGATATAAGACATAGTTCTCCTGCTGAGAGCGTTCTAAGTGAGATTTTTTCGTGCTTCATGGATAAACCCGTGGGTTAAAACTCGAGGACACTCTCAGCCTCGAGCTGCTGGCATGAAACAAGAAGGCTTTGCAGCCCGAAGAGAGAGTATAGCACACAAGGGGGGGAAGGATCAAAAAAACACCAAAGCGGTTTGGCCTTGGTGTTTTTTGGTGTTGGATGGGAAAGGGTTGCGCTCGAGGGAGGGGTTTAGGTTCCTGGGATGAGCAAGTTGACTGGAGCAATGGGGAAAGTCATGTCGCCAGTGGTGAAGGTTTGCCCCAAATTATTTTTGCGACCCGCACTGATGGTTAGAGTGGCTTGTACAATAGATGCAAAAGCATCTAGGTTTCCTGATCCACTGACAAGCTGTGTGGCGGCAACAAGACTGTTAGGGCAACCTGGGGTAAATAAAGCCGTCGAAGTGTTATATGCTGTCGAAGTAACTCCTCCCGATACAGTGGTAGTTACGGGAAGCACGCCTCCAGTATTGTTGAGATACCGACCACTATTGGCTAGGTTGCTTAAACAGGTCAACGAACTCAATTTAAATTTAAAACTACCGGCAGTCGCACCTTCATCAATATAATCTGCCAACAATGCTGGGTTGCTATTAAAATTTGGCCCAAACCCTGTAACAGAACCAATAACAATCGGAGGGGAGCCAGTTGCAGACCCAGGTACAGGAGCAGGGCCTGCCAAACGATCTAAAGGAAGTTGTAAGCGGTATTCATAGATCATACCTTTAGAATTATTTAAGGGGTCATCTCCAGGGTTATCCGTATTTCCAGTCGTAGCAGTAACTACACTACTGCGACTTAGGGTATAGTAAGCAACAAAGGTTAAACAAGCAGAATCGTCAACCAGCCATACCGAAGGGTTTGTATCAAAGGGAACTGGAGAAGCATTTAAAGGATTGCAAACAACATTGACACCCAGTTGGTATACTGGGTTAAGGCCCCGAAGAGGAGGCAAGATAAAGGCAACAATATTATCTGTACCCACAGTCCAGACGTTGGTTAAAGTACGCGGATTAACCACACCATAGCCAACAGTTGCCGCACCAGTTCTAAGAGTAAGTGGTGTTCCAGGTGGGTAAACATAGATCGCATTTCGGGCGTAATCTGAAATCATTTGACCTGCCGAGCGAACATCTTCGACCAATTCAGCTTTATTAACAAGTGTACTGTTTCCCTCGGCGCTCGAACGAAAGGCCATGCCCATCAGCAGAAGCATAGTTGCCATAATGACTGTAGAGAGCAACACTTCGATGAGGGTAAAGCCTGAGGTGGATTTTAGACTCTTAGACATAAGCGACCTTCCTCATGGTGTTGGTTTTGCAACAACAGTGCTTAACACAAGTATTGTGGAACCTGTATTATCTTTAACAGTAACATCAATTTGTTTCGAAGTCACGGTATCTGCACTAACAGTAGCCAAAGGTGAGTTGTTAAAAGTACAAGTGGATGTACAGGCCAATGTATGGGCAGCAGCCGTACCCGTTGGTGATGGAGTTGAAAGTAAATTAATTGAGTAACCGTTCGGAGGTGCGGTTAAGTTTTGGGGTAAAACTTCTGCCTTGAAAAATTCGTTGCGTCGCCAAAGCGTGATAGTAGAGTCGGTTACAGTTCGAGCATAATTGATGGCAGAAGAGCTAATTTGTCCCTTGCGAGCCAAGCTAAAAGAGTTGATCAGATAGCCAAACATGGTGATGGCGATACC
>JANYFS010000471.1 GCA_025359705.1 Deinococcales bacterium
GCAGGCACTTTGGCAGTAGTTTTGCCGCTCGAGTCTTTGCCCGAAATCTGGTTCAGGATGGCGATCACTTTGAGATCGTCGTAGGCTTCGGTTTTCTGCACATTGCTGGTGGGGCTGTCGGCGTTGTTGATTTCGGGAACGTACAAATCGTCCACACCCTTGCCCGATGGCCCTTGCACCAATTGATAGGCGGGGTGTTTGTCCGACCAAGCGGTGGTCAGGCCAGCGGCTTTGGCAACTTCAAAAATGGTGTTGACCTTCAAAAAGCTGCCAGGCAGCACAGGAGTACAACCCTTTTGGGGATCGAGGGGCAATTTTTTGGGGTCGATGCCGCCGCCAGCGTTCAATAGATCCATGTTGATGTCGATGGATTCGTCAAAAACCATTTCGGAACCCAAAACTTTACAGTCCGAACCAGGGGCCGCCAAGCTACGGTCATAGCTCACGTCGTAATACACACCGGTAGACTTGGGGGAACCGCCCGTGACCAAGGCCAGCAAACCAGGAAAAGAATCCGAAGGCAAGGCGCTCGAGGCTTTGGGGAACTGGGTTCCGTGGGCAGCAAGCTGGGCCATTGCTGAATTGGGGTGGCTGACAATAAAGTTGCTCAGGTCGGCGGCGTGCATTCCGTCTACGCTGATCAGCAAAACATGCTCGAAGGGAGTATTGTTTTGGGCTTTCGCCCCAAGGGTCAAGAGACCAACAGTTGTTAGGGTTAAAGTCAGAAGCGATTTTGTAACATTCATAAGTTCACCTCGAGCCAGAATCTGTCAAAGACTCGAGCAATCTAAGAGACTTGTGTAAACATAGCGTGAATCACAATTGCTTGACAAAAAAGGGGTATTTGCACATCTTTTCTAAAATTCTCTCTGGAATTCTTTCTGGAATGGTCTCGAGGTTGGGGTGTTGCTTTGCGGCGCTCGAACGCTTCAATACGCTCGAGGACTGAGAAAAATCCAGTGTAGTAGGTATTGTGGCTACTCAAACCCCCAATGGGGTGATTTCAGTAGGGGGTCTAAAGGCCGTTCTCGAGGGATTTTGTGGGTTAAAATGGCATTCAAATGAAAGTAATGATTGCTGATGATCACCCGCTGTTTCGGATGGGTTTGCGCTACGCCCTGACCGCTCGAGGGTTTGAAGTGGTGGGCGAGGCTTCGGACGGTCTCGAGGCACTGATTATTTACGCCCAAACTCAGCCCGAAGTGGCCCTCTTGGACATCAAAATGCCCAATATGGACGGCATCGAGGCGTGTAGGCAACTGGTGCTGCAAAATCCTAAGTTGCTGGTGGTGCTGCTGACCACCTTTAGCGAACCCGCCATTGTGGAAGCGGCCCGCAAAGCGGGGGCAAAGGGATTTTTATCCAAAGAAACCGAACCTTTAATGCTGGCAGAAGCCTTGGACCGCATCGCCCGCGATCCTGACCGCGATTGGCTGCCCATCAGCGCACCCATGCCCCAGTTCACCCCTCGAGAGCAAGACGTATTAAAGCTACTGCTCGAGGGGCAAACCAACAAACGCATCGCCCTACGGCTGGGCCTCAGCCCCGATACGGTCAAAGATTATGTCAGTCGGGTGTTGGCAAAGCTCGAGGTGGCGGATCGTATGGGTGCTTTACGCAAGGCTCGAGAGCTGGGACTGGGGTAAGTCTAAAAAATAAACTTGAAACAATTTTATAAATGCACTCGAGGGTGGGGATTTCGGTTCCTGCCCTCGAGTTTTTGGCGGTCAAAAATGCAAAACACAATCCTTTTTAGGTATTTTTTGAAAATGCTCCCAAAAAGCGGTACGTGGCGCACACTCGAGCGGAATTTTTTTGGGCAATATCGAAAAAAATGTCCGAATGTTTCAATTTGTCTGCACAAAACGCAAAAATAAGTTGACTTGTTCCCTGCTTTACCATAATATGTGTCACAACTACAACAATTCCTAAGGTGTTCGATCTTGGGGCAGCGTTGGAAGTGGGGGGGGACAATGAAACTCATTACGGCGGTCATTCGACCAGAAAAGTTAGCTAGTGTCAAAGAGGCACTCTTTCGATTGGGGGTTACGGGGGTAACGATCTCGAGAGTCAGTGGACACGGCGGCGAACGCGAAATTCTCGAGCATTACCGAGGAACCCAAGTTCGGCTCGAGTTCCATGAAAAAGTGCAGGTACAAACCGCAGTTTCGGAGCAGTTTGTAGACCGCACGGTCAAAACCATCAGCGCTGCCGCCCGCACGGGTGATGTAGGCGATGGAAAGATTTTTGTTCAAGCCCTCGAGCAAGTGATTCGCATTCGTACTGGCGAAGAAAACAATGAAGCCCTAACTCCAGTCGGCACGCCCAAGGAGGGATACCAATGAGCGGGATAAACCTGAGCAGGTTCGATATGAAAGGACTGTTGAAATTTGCACCCTTGCTGGTTGCTTTGGCGGGTTTGAGCCAAGCTCAAGATGCCAAGTTGACTTTGGATGCAGTGAACACCGCTGCCCAAACAGGTATCTCCAAAGGGGATACCTCTTGGATGATCGTAGCCACCGCTTTGGTTTTGCTCATGACCCCAGGCTTGGCTTTCTTTTATGGTGGTTTGGCCCGTTCCAAAACTGTGCTGAATACCATGATGATGAGCATGATTGCACTCGGTGTGGTGGCAATTTTGTGGCCTTTAATTGGGTACACCATCGCCTTTGGTAGTGGTGGAAATGGATTGTTGGGTGGTTTTGGTAATGTGTTGCTCTCTGGCGTTGCCCCAACTGATTTGTGGAAAAACGGTACAACTGGTTATACCATTCCCACCTATCTGTTCATGTTGTTCCAAATGATGTTTGCAGTGATTACTCCTGCGCTCATCAGTGGTGCAATCATTGACCGTATGAAATTTGGCTCTTATGTGCTGTTTATCAGCCTGTGGAGCTTGCTGATTTATGCACCCTTGGCCCACTGGGTCTGGCACGCCGATGGCTGGTTGTTTGCCAGAGGCGCACTGGACTTCGCAGGCGGCACGGTGGT
>JANYFS010000555.1 GCA_025359705.1 Deinococcales bacterium
CCGAAATCCAAGCCCAAATCGCGGTTAATATATTTAATAGGCTAAATTCAAAATTGGATTTAAGCGAGGATGTTAGCTTAGGGATGGCTGAAGGTGTTATCGGTGATGCAGAACTGACTGAAAAATTTTGGTCTGATGACATTGGCAGTCGTGTTTTATCCTATGAAGACGCATGTAAAATCTTGCAAGACAAAACTGTGTGGCAAGCGGGTTTGGATGCTTACGTTTCGGATTCCGACGGTACAGGCATCGTTCACACCGCGCCTTCCTTTGGCGAGGACGACATGCGCCTGGCAAGGGCTTACAATTGGCCCGTGCTGGTGGGGGTGGATGCCGCAGGCAAGCACCGTTTTGGCCCGTGGACAGGGGTGTTTTTTCGGGATGCCAACAAAGACATCCGCGCCGACCTGAAAGCCAAAGGGGTAATGTGGAAAGACACCAACTTTTTGCACAGCTACCCGCACTGCTGGCGCTGTGGCACGCCCTTGATGTACTACGCCACCGAGTCGTGGTTTATTCGCAATACCTCGCAAAAAGACCGCCTGATCGAGCTGAACCAAACAATTGATTGGCACCCCGCCCACATCAAAAACGGGCGCTATGGTGCTTGGCTCGAGAATTTGGTGGATTGGAACCTCAGCCGCAACCGCTTTTGGGGAACCCCTTTGCCGATTTGGGAAAGCGAAGATGGGCAGCGCCAGCATGTGATTACCTCTTACAAGGAACTCAAAGATTTAGCCCTCGAGCCAGAACGGATTGGCGCAGAATTTGACCCGCACCGCCCTTTTATCGACGATATTCAAATCAAGCACCCACAAACAGGAGAGACCCTGACAAGGGTTCCCTACGTGATGGATGTCTGGTACGACTCGGGGGCTATGCCCTTTGCTCAGCACCATTACCCTTTTGAAAATAAAGAAATCTTTGAAGCCTCGCACCCCGCCGACTTTATTGCCGAGGCCATCGACCAAACACGGGGCTGGTTCAACAGTTTGCACCAATTGGGAACGATGGTTTTTGACAAAGTTGCCTACAAAGCGGTGATTTGTCACGGGCATATTTTGGACGAAAAGGGCTTTAAAATGTCCAAGTCCAAGGGTAATATTGTTGACCCTTGGGAAATGTTCAACCAGTACGGCGCGGATGCGGTGCGTTGGTACATGAGCGTTTCGGCCCCGCCCGAACTGAGCAGGCGTTTTGGCCCCAATCTGCTCGAGCAGGCGTTTCGGCAATACTTTATGACCCTGTGGAACACCTACAGCTTTTTTGTGATGTATGCCAATCTGGATCAACCCAACCTCGAGGCGGCCCCGCCCGTGGCCCAGCGCCCCGAAGTAGATCGCTGGTTGATGGCAAAGCTTCAAGCGGTGATTCGCACCGTCACCACCGCGCTCGAGGGCTATGATCCCACCACTGCGGCTCGAGCCTTGCAAGAATTTGTTCTCGAGGATGTTTCCAATTGGTACGTGCGCCGCAACCGCCGCCGCTTCTGGAAAACCGATGCCCCCGATCTCTCGGCTTACGCCACCCTGCACAGTGTTTTGGTCGCCGTTACCCAGCTCTCGGCCCCAATCACCCCCTTTATTTCGGAAGTGCTATACCAAAATCTAGTGGTTTCGGTACAGCAAGGCGCACCCCAATCCGTCCACCTCTCGAGCTATCCCGTGGTGGACGCGGCCCTCGAGGATGCCGCGTTGGTTTCGGAAATGGAAGCAGTGATCAAAGTGGTGGGTTTGGGCCGCGCCATTCGGGGCCAGCAGGGGCTTAAAACCCGCCAACCCTTGCCAAAAGCCTTGCTGCGGGCCAGAACCGCCGAGCAAACCGCCAGTTTGGGCCGTTTTAGCGAGCAAATCCGCGAAGAGCTGAACGTCAAAGAAATCGTTCTGCTCGAGCAATTTGCCGAATTGGTGGAGTACACCCTCAAACCCAACCTGCCCGTGGTGGGTAAAAAAGTGGGCAAGCAGGTTCCCCAGCTCAAAAAAGCCCTCGAGCAAGCCGATGCCAGCTATGTGGCAAGGATGGTGCGTGAAGACCGTGCCTTTGAAGTAGAGGCCGATGGGTTCCGCTTCGAGCTGCAACCGAACGAGGTTTTGGTGGATGCCAAATCCCCCGAAGGCTACGCTGCACTCGAGGATTCGGGCTACTTGGTGGCCTTCGACACCACCCTGACCCCTGCCCTCGAGCGGGAAGGTTTGATGCGCGATTTGGTACGGATGGTTCAAGATGCCCGCAAAAACGCAGGACTCGAGGTTTCAGACAAAATCGATCTGGTTTTGACCCTCGAGGGAGTCTGGCTCGAGGCGGCGCAAGAATGGGAAATGGTGATTGTGGAAGAAGTTCAAGCGGATACTTTGGTTTATAACGGTGTACTCGAGGGAAGTTTTGCTATCGATATAGAAGGGGGCAAGCTCGAGCTAAGAAAAGCTTTGCATTAAAAATATTTTCAGGTACATCATGATGCGCCCACAAACCTAGCTCGAAAGAAGAATTAAATTCGTCTCGAGCTGGGTTCTTTATATGATTTGGTTTTCATTTAAAATATAGCCAACTCGAGGGGGCAAGGGTGTTTAAACTCAAGATTCCGCTCGAGGGAACCTGTCATACTGGAAAAAGTTCTTTCCCAACATTCCAACTTTTGGAGCGCCCTGATGACCACAACAACCACAAACTCCCCCCATCCCATTCCCGTGGCCCCTGGTTTGCCGCTGATTGGTAGCCTGATTCCGATGATCCGCGATACCGAAGGGTTTCTTGCCGAACAGTACCTTAAACTTGGCCCTTGCTTTCGGATCAAGATCCTGAACCAAACCCTGATTATTTTGGGTGGCCCCACCGCCGCCGAAGTGATGGCCCAAAATACAGGCGAGGTGGATGCCTGGAAGGTTTGGGAAGGCATTATTGTTGAGTTTGGGGGCCGCCAAGTGCTGACCATGCTCGAGGGAGCCGATCACCAGAAATACCGTGCGGCGGTTCGCAATGGTATTGCTAAAAGCCGTGTGCTGGAGCAAATCCCCCTGATTATGGATCTGACTCGAGCGGGGCTGGATCAGGTAGCTGTGGGCGGCACGCTAAAAGTGGTGCCGTTTGCTCAGCGCTTGGTAGCGGATTGCATTGGCATCCTGACCTTGGGGCGCAAACCTGGCGCACATCTGGCGGATTTTATGACCTACTGGCATACCCAATTGGCAGTGCATTTGGTTGGTTCTTTGCAACCTTCGGCACTGCGAAAACCTGCCTATCTGAGAGCCAAAAATAACGCTCGAGCCTTTGCCCAAGAGGTTTTGGATCAGGACACCAGGGGGATGTCCTCGAGTTATGTGGAGGATTTGCGGGCTTTGGTACACAGCAATCCCGAACTGATGAACCACGACGAATTGCTGTTTATGATGCTGCTGCCCTATGTGGCGGGTCTGGACACGGTGGTGAATGTGTTTTCGCTGTGCCTCTACGAGCTGTACCAACGCCCCGAAGTGCTAGCTCGAGTGCAGGCCGAGGCGTTGCCGCTGGTGCAAGCAGGCTTACCCGCCGCACGGTTGCGGGAAATGAAGGTGTTGCACGCTTTGGTCTTGGAAGTGATGCGAATCTACCCCATCGCCAACAACCTGCCCCGCCACGCTGCTCGAGACTTCGAGGTGCAGGGTTTCCAGATCAAAAAAGGCGAACGCTTACTGATGTCCTTGTTCACCTCCCAGCGCGACCCCAAACTTTTCCCAGATCCAGAGCGCTTCGACATTGACCGTTTCCTCGAGCCACGCAACGAACACCGCCAAAAAGGAGCCTTCCAGCCGTATGGCGCGGGCGCACACACCTGTTTGGGTGCGGGCATGGCGGAAACCTTGCTGGCTACCCTTTTGGCAACGGTGGTCACCCACCATCCCCTCGAGCTATTCCCGAAGCAATTTAAAATGAAACCCTTTCACTCGGCTAATTTATCCCCTGATGCACGTCTAACTTTGAAAAGAGTGCAATAAAAATCACAAGCCGTACACCGCTCGAGCATTATCGTCGGTGATGTGTTCCATTTCCTCGAAGGTCAGGCCGCGCAACTGAGCCAAGAACTCGAGGGTGTGGCGCACCATGCTGGGGCGGTTTTTCTTGCCACGGTGCGGCATCGGGGCCAGAAAAGGGGCATCGGTCTCCACCAGCAAGCGCTCGAGGGGAATCCAGCGAGCGGCTTCTTGAATGGGTAGGGCATTTTTGTAGGTCAGGTTTCCCGCAAAAGACACATGAAAGCCCAGCTCGAGGGCGTGTTCGATGAGCAGGCGGTGTCCATTGCAGCAGTGCAAGATCCCCTTGGGCCAGGCGGCGTTGCGAAGCATCTCGGCACACTCGAGGCTGGCGGCTTCGGCATTTTGTTTGTCGCGGGTATGGATGATGATGGGTAGGTTGCGCCTGCGGGCTTGCTCGAGCTGCCATTCAAAAGCGCCAATCTGTAGATCCCTTGTGGTCAGATCCCAGTAATAATCCAAACCACTTTCACCAATGCCCACTACTTTAGGGCTGTCCATCAGCCGCTCGAGGGTGGCTCTGGTTTGGGGGCTGTCTTCGGCGGCACTACAGGGGTGTAGGCCCACCGTGGCATAAACGTTGGGGTATGTGGCACTCAGCTCGAGGCAGGCCACCGCATGTTCAATATCCGCTCCAATGGCGATCAGAGCGGTGAGTAAAGGCGGCTCGAGTTCGGGATGCTCGAGGTAGTCTAGGTGGCAATGGGTGTCGATCATGGGGTACATCCTAAAGTTATTTGTCGTCCGTGATCCGTCATCCGTTGGCAAGACAGCATTCAAGCTCGAGTCAAACCAAAAAAAATCAGGACAGGCCCACGGCCCATCCCAATGCCCATCCCAAGTTCACTCGAGCGGAAAAACGCCTTCCTAAACGAAAAACAAATTACTTAGAAGCGATAATCTCGATTTCCACCAGCACATCACGGGGCAAACGGGCAACTTGAATGGTGGAGCGGGCGGGGTAGGGTTCGGGCATGTGTTGGCTGTAGACCGCGTTCATGGCGGCAAAATCGTTCATATCTGCCAAAAACACCGTTGCCTTAATCACTTTGCTCAAGTCGCTGCCTGCGGCTGCCAAAACTGCCTTGATATTGGCAAAAACCTGCTCGGCTTGGGCGGTGATTTCTTGTTCGACCAAAGACCCGTCTGGGCGCAGTGGGATTTGACCACTGGCAAAAATGAGGTCGCCATAAGAAACGGCTTGGCTATAGGGGCCAACGGCTGCGGGAGCGTGTTCGGTTGCGATGATGGTTTTCATATCTCACGCATTCTAGCAAGGTTTTGAGGTGGTTTTTGCACGCGGAATATACCAAACGAATATACCAAATGGCGTTCCGTTTTGAGAATTTGTCTACAGAATGTTTGGCAGACTCATCCAATCCAAAAAGTATTTCATTCGTCTGGAACACGTTTTAATGAACCCAATAGTCCTAACGAATAACTCGAGGGATATTTAGAGTAATTTTAGAGTAATTATTGGGGTGGTTTTTGACGTGAGCGCAAATATTGATAACCAATTGCCAGAATAATGATAAAAGCCAAAGGAACCAACTCGTTTTGATATTCAGGCAAGGCAATCACGGCAATCAAAGCCAACCATAAGAGTATTGGCAAAATACTATACGAAATACGGGTAGTTGTGGGTGCCACAAAAGCGGATTCGCCCAGCAAGTCTCGAGCCAACATCGGGCCATCGCCTTGAAAAGCGGGAAGTTCGTAGCTAGGAGATTTTTTGCTGATTGAAACCACCCGAATCAACATGGCAGTGATGTTATCGGGGCCACCTTCGGCATTGGCTGCGTCGATCAGATTGCGGGCTTTGCGCTCGAGGGGAAGATTTGCCGCCAAAAATTGAGTCAGACGGTCATCGTCGATCACCCCTGAAAGGCCATCCGAACAAAGCAAAAACAAATCGCCTTCCTCGAGCTTGACCCCCAACAAATCTACTTTCAGATCTGGACTCGAGCCAAGCGCATTGGAAATCACGCTGCGCCAACGGTGGTTACGGGCCTCATCTTCGCTGAGCAGGCCACGGCGTTGCTGCTCTGCCACCCAAGAGTGATCCCGGGTGAGCTGTTGCAGTTTTTCACCGCGCAACAGGTAAATCCTCGAGTCTCCTACGTTGGCAACCAGCGCGTAACCATGATCCACCGCCAAGGTGGTGATGGTGGTTCCCATACCCCGCCGGTCAGGGCGGCTGGCCTCGTGATAGACCTTTTCGTTGACCCCCTCAAGCGCCCGAACCAAGCGTTTGGGGGTGGATTCTTTGTTCTCGAGGTAGCTTTCTTGGAGCAGGCGCACCGCCAATTGCGAGGCCACATCTCCCGCATTATGTCCACCCATACCGTCTGCCACTGCAAAAAGCCCACCCTCGGGTAAGGGCAAGGTAATTCCGCTGTCTTCATTGATCGAACGGGCCTTGCCTACATCGGTAAGCAAAGTCACCTCGAGCAAGGTCGCTGACTTGTTGGCTGGAGCTGAATTTTGGAGAGGATTGCTGCTCACAGTCATTAGCCTATATTACTCCGCCGAAGGGTTTTTGCGAGATGGATTTTTGGAAGATTGCTGGAGGGAAAACCACTCGAGCAAAGCCAGATAAGGCAATAAAGCGAAAGAACCAAAAATTAAGATGGCAACCGCAAATGGAATCCGCCAGACTGCCTTGTGAACCAGCACAATATAACCCGAAATCAAGGTAGCAAGTACCCCAATATCACTAAACATCACCCTCGAGAAATGGCTACCTTGCAGGGTCTCCCAAGTATCCAACACCGAAAACCTGCTACTGATCAAAGAAAAAACCAGCAAAGCCACCCATACCCCAACGATCAAGAGCAACCGTTTGCGGCTCGGTTTTTTCCAAGTTTCCATTTATGTATTCTACCATAACCTTTGATGAAGATTTGATTAAATATTTAGATGTTTAAGAATCTACTCGAGTGCCGCCGCACCTCCATGATATTGAATTCGTCTTTTCAATACGCCAGATGGCCTTTGTCAATTCGGGAGCTTTCGAGTACAACACTTCCATGACTCCAACTCTTTTGACCGCACATATTCCAGAATTGCTCAAACACCTCGAGCCTGCGCTTT
>JANYFS010000482.1 GCA_025359705.1 Deinococcales bacterium
ACATCCACTCCAACACCTACTCTTTGGAAGTGTGTTCGGATACCCTCGAGCTTGCCAACATCCGCTGGGTGATCACCTCGATGGCTCCTTCGGCGGCGCGGTCTAGCGAAAGGCCGTCCAAAATCGGCACCCTTGCTTGCTGTGCGCGGGTGATCAGGTCATCTTGCATCATGCGGATCAATTCAAAATGCTTGAGGTAACGCCGTACTGAGCGGTGCTGCTGGGTTTCCTTGTCGCGCAGATAAAAATGGTTGCGGTGTTCGGCTTCGTCGGGAACCGTCACCAACATCGGCACAATAATGGCATCGCTCGAGCTAAACGACATCAAATAATCGGGAGCCACATGCACCCCTTCCACCACCACACTGGTGTGTTCTTCGATGCTGCGCCTGATAATCGCCTCGAGGCCCACACTCACCTGCTGAATTTGCTCGCGGAAGCCTTGCAACAGGGTTTCACGGCTGGGAACGTGGTCGGTGTCGCGCTCGAGGGGTGGCAAATAGGCTTTCCAGGCGGTGAAGGTACTCGAGTGCAAAGTGGGAACCAGCGAGGGGCTGACCATCGCCCGCATCACCTCCCGCACCGAATCGCTCGAGACAATGCGGGTGATGCCCAAGCGGTAGGAGATTTCGGAGGCCAAGTAGCTTTTACCGGTTCCAGTTACTCCGCCAATCAATACGATCAGGGGTCGCTCGCTGTGGCGCACCGCCCGTAAGGTTCGGTAACGGTCTGCCAGGTCATCGCCCATTTCGCGGCGTAGCACGGCTTCAACCAAATCCGAAAGCTCACGGCGGCTGATTTGCACATGATTGCGTTCCCGTAAAAAAAGCTCGGTTTCCCGTGCCATACGGTGAACATAGGCGGGGCTTAGCCCTGTTGCCAACAAAGATTGGGCCAGAATGCCTTTGGAAAAAGGGAAGGTGATTTCAGAATCGTCTTCGCCCACCTCAATCTCGAGTGTGCCGTGATAGCGCTCGAGGTAGTTTTTACGGGCGGCACTCCCCTCGAGCGACTCCAAAACATTGGCGGTGAACTGCTCCAAGCCCTTGAGGTCAATCTGATGAACCCCGTTATGGCGCAGGCGGCGATCCACTTCTTTGGATACCTGATAGGCACCTTTTGGCGAAAACCCCGCCCCCTCGAGACTGCGGCCCAAAATTCCCCTCGAGAACGGCATTTGGCTGCGCCCATCGGTGATGTTGATGTCCTCAAAGGTGGAGGTTTGGCCCTCGAAGCGCTGTCCCAAATCGGTTCCTGCCAAACGTTGGGCGTACAAGGCCACCAGATTTTTAAGTTCTTCGGGTTCGATCACCCGCTGTTGATGATCGAGTAAATGCTGCTCCACACTGCGGGCAATCGCTACTGCCGCTTGCTCCTCCACCCCTGCATTGATCAAGGACTCCACCACCAGCCCTTTGGAAAAAGGCCAGCGATATTTACCACTCGAGAGGAAGATTTCCCGCATGGCGTTAGCCTAGCAGCTTTTTCTCTGAGTTGCGCTCAAGATACCCATATCCATACCGAATCCATACCGATAAACCCATTTTCCTCGAGGGATTAACAGAGATCTAATCAAATCAATGATACAACCTATTTGTTCTCTCGAGTCTATATTCTTAGAGAACGAATAACGAATAACGAGCAACACATAAATTCAATTCCGATTAAAAACCCCCTCGAGCATTAAGGCAAGTGCTTTTTTCATCTCGAGTTGCAAGCTATCTGCGGTTCCGTAGGCCGCCCAACGCAAGGCGGTCATCAAATAATTGTCGGCAATGATATTGGACATCCGCTCGAGGGAAATATCACTGCGGATGCGGCCCTGAAGCTGCAAGGGCCGCAACACCAATTTCAGCACCGAGGCCAATGGAACCGAGTTATAGGCAATACGGGCGCGTTCGGGATTGGGATTGAGGAATTCGTAGGCCAGCGGCGGAAACAGGTCGCGTTCTTTGGCGGTTTCGGTTGCCAGCAGCGTCCACAATTCCTCGAGGATATTAAGGGGTGCGCCGCCCGCAGCCAAGGCCAGTTCGGTGTGAGATTGGATGGCCTCGATGATCAATGCGCCGTAGTCCAGCAAGACCGATTCTTTGTAAGGATAATAATTAAAAAAAGTTCCCCTCGAGACGTGTGCGCCTTTGGCAATATCGGTGGCGGTGGTGTGTTGAAATCCGCGCTCTTTAAAAAGCTCGATAGCCACTTGGTAAATCCTTGCTTTGCGCCGTTCTTTTTGCCGTTCCCGCAACGAGGTTGATTCCATATCGCTACAGCATAACCCAAGTTACAGTTATTTTGTATTGCGTTCAATAAATCCGTGGGTTGTTGTCTAGCATGGATCAAAAAATTTTATTTGTACTCATGAGTCAAAAATTAGACTCGAGCGGAAATTTTAACGCTCGAGCCTTCTTGGTTTTTTTGCACTCGAGATTTAGGCTTGAGGAGATAGACGGATCACGGAAAACGAATCACGGACAACCAACAACCGCTCTAGGCTTGCTCGTACTGCAAACGGTACAGACGGCTGTAATAGCCCCCCTTGACCAGCAATTCTTGGTGTGAACCCTGCTCGATAATTTTGCCTTTCCGCATCACCACAATGCGGTCACAGCCCTCGATGGTGGATAAACGGTGGGCGATGATGATGCTGGTGCGGTCATGCATGATTTTGCCCAAAGCCCGTTGAATTTGTTCTTCGCTAGCGGTGTCCACATTGGCAGTGGCTTCGTCCAAAACCAACACCACATCTGGGTTTTGAATTAAGGCCCTTGCGAAAGCAATCAATTGTTTTTGTCCTGTAGACAAAGTGGCTCCGCGCTCTTTGACCTCGGTGTGATAGCCCCCCTCGAGGCCCACAATCAGTTCGTGAACCCCCACATATTTACAAATTTCTTCGATGCGCTGCTGACTGATGGTTTCGTTGCCCATGCGAAGGTTGCTCTCGAGGGTTCCCGCGAACAAGAACACATCTTGCAAAACCACCCCAACATGCTTGCGAAGGTCGCGCTGTTTGTAGTTGCGAACGTCCTCGCCGTCCAAGCAAACACTACCGCGCTGCACATCATAAAACCTCGAGACCAAACTGATGATGCTGGTTTTACCCGCACCCGTGGCCCCCACCAAAGCCACACTTTCCCCAGGCGCAATCTCGAGGTTGATTCCGCGCAAAATCCAGCGCTCGTCACTGTCGGGGGTTGTGGCGGTAACGGTTTCATCGTAAGAAAACCAGACATTTTTCAGGGATACATGGCCCTGTAACGTACTGATTCCTTTGGCATTGGGCGCATCTTGGATTTGCTCTTCGTGATCCAGCACCGCAAAAATCCGCTCGCTCGAGGCCATTGCCGCTTGCAGGTTGTTGAACACATCCGCCAAATCTTGAATCGGCTGAAACAACTGCCCCACCCAGCCCACAAAAGCCACCAAAATCCCTAACGAAATGGTTTTGTCGGAAAAACCCGCTTCGCCCAGCACCACCGTGCCGCCGTACCAAATCACCAGTGCCACCGCCACTTGGCCCAAAAAAGCGGTGGAGGGCATGAACAGCGAAAACCATTTGATGCTCTCGAGGTTGGCGGATAAAAAGTTGCGATGCACTCGGTCAAATTTATTTTGGTTGCGGCCTTCGCGCCCAAAGAGCTGTACGGTCAGCATTCCTGTGATGTTTTCGTTGAGTTGGGTGTTGACGATGGCCTGCTGAATGCGAATATCGCGGTAAGCCAGGCGCATTTTTCCGCGAAAATAATTGGTAGCCCAAAATAAAATCGGCAGCACCGCAAAGGAAACCAAAGCCAATTTCCAGCTTTGTTGCAGCATGATCAGCACGTAGGCCACCACCAGCACGCTCGAGGAAACCAGTGCGCCCAGACCGTTGGTGATAAATTGGTTAATCGCGTCCACATCGCTGGTCACTCGAGTGAGCAAGCGCCCTACAGGGTTGCGGTCATAGTAGCCCAGGTGCAGCCGCTGAAGTTTGGAAAAAACATCGCTGCGGATGTCGTACAAAATATGCTGTCCAATCCAGCCGAGCGCGTAGGTAAATAGGTATTTGACTGCAAACTCGAGCAGTTTGAGGCCCAGATAAATTGCCACCAGCGTAACAAGACCGTCAAATAGCACTTGCCTCGAGTCGGGTGCAGCAAGATTGAGCGGGGCGCAGTGCGTGGGGCGGATCGTGCCAAAAGTCAGATGGCAGTCGATGGCTTCTTTTTGGATCAAGCCAAAAATCGGTTGCAAAATACCCGTCAAAAACGTGGCAATAATCACCAAAATAACTACCCAGCGGTAGGGCTTCAGGTAGCTCAAAATGCGTTTGGTCAGGTGAAGATCAAAGCCTTTTTGAAAGGCATCATCGTTTTGCATCTGGCTCATAATTTTGCTCCCGTCTCGAGTGTGTTCTCAACCAGTGCAGGCTCTTCCTCGAGTGAAGCCGCCAAAGATTGTTTGCGCTCGAGGTCGGCATAATGTCCATTCAAATCGATCAATTCCTGATGGGTTCCTCGCTCGAGGATTTGGCCTTCCTTTAATACGATGATTTGGTCGGCTTGGCGCAGGGTGGAAACACGGTGTCCAATTAGGATCACAGTTCTGGAGGTTTTGTTTCTACTCGAGTCATTGGCAAGTTCACGCAAACCATTCAAAATACGCGCTTCGGTTTCGGTATCCACCGCACTCATCGAGTCGTCCAAAATCAAAATATCTGGATCTCGAGCGATGGCACGGGCCAAGGCGGTGCGCTGGCGCTGCCCCCCCGAGAGGGTGACTCCGCGTTCGCCCAGCATGGTGTCGTAGCCTTCCACAAAACCCTCAATATCGCCCGATAGACCTGCCAAGCGTGCGGCTTCTTTGACTTTGGCTCGAGTCTCTTCTGGGTGTGCATCCTCATCTTGCCGAGTGGGGGCTTTGGTTTTCAACACCGATTTGCCCGTTTCCACCTCGAGCTGATCCCCGCCTTGCATTCCAAAAGCGATGTTCTGGGCAATGGTTTCACTGAACAAAAAGGGTTCTTGCGGAACCATGCCAATATGATCGCGCAGGGTTTTCAGGGGCATGGTGCGAATGTCCTGCCCAGAGAGCAAAATACCGCCTTCAGTGGGGTCGGAAAAGCGGGTGATCAGTTGGGCCAGCATGGTTTTGCCGCTGCCAGTTGGCCCTGTAATCCCAATGGTTTGGCCTGCGGGAATGCTCAGGTTGATGTTTTTGAGGATTTCGGTGGAACCCAAGGTCAGTGAGACGTTTTTAAACTCGAGCTGGACTGCATTTGACACAGCGGGTTCGACTCGAGCCACACTATTTTCTGCGGCTTGATCGTTGATTTTGGCTTTGGCCTCGAGCAGTTCATACAAACGTATCCAAGACGAAAACCCGCGCTGGGTCAGGTTCACAATCATCCCCACCGAAAGCATGGGCCACGACAGGCGCTCGAGGGTCAGTACAAACTGGGTAAATTGCCCAAGGGTCAGATTTCCACCGCCCAAACCCAAAATCATCCGCCCACCCACCAGCAGCACCAGCACATAGGCAATGCCCATCAGCAGGGTCATAAACGACCAAATCGGGCCTTCCACTCGAGTCAGAGCCATATTTTTTTCGATCAAATTGTCGTTCAAGGCGCGGTATTCCTTGATCTCGATGTC
>JANYFS010000488.1 GCA_025359705.1 Deinococcales bacterium
TTTTGCCTAATGTGATCTGGCCCAAACTGTTCCCTAAGCCTCGAGCGGTGAATTTAAGTGTGAATTTAAGTGTGGCTCGAGCATGACCCTACGTTGGCGCTTGACCCTGATTTATACGACTTTGCTATTCCTCGTTTTGGGTTTGGTGATGGTGTTGCTCTATGGTAATTTGAGAAATACCCTTTATAATAATGCGCTCAATGATCTTAATGATAGTTTTCGACAAATTATTAAAGGAAATCAGCGCTCTAATTCAGGCAACTGTGATATCGTTTATCCTAATATTTTTTATCAAATCGATATTTATGTGAATACAAGATCTTCTAAAGATTTTGCCACCCTCCCTTATAAAGAAGGGATTGATGGCATACTACCCGCCTGTCAAAGCAGCGCTTTCTATTTAAATTTTGCAGAAGAAAATAAAGAAAATTACCGATTCTCAATAAATTTATCTGAATACCAACGATTAGTGAAACAAGTTAATGCAAATCAAGATACTCTTCCTCAGATCACTATTGAGAAATTTACTTCAAAAAATAATAAAGATCATCATTTTATCGTTCGGGCTATTTTGGTAGATCAAACAATCTCTCCCGAATCTGAAAAAACAGGTGCGATCATCTATCTGGGGCGAGATTTGGTGCGGGAAGATCAAACTTTGCTGGCAATTCGTAACATCATGTTGTTAATTGGGCTATTTTCGCTGCTAGGCTTGGGCGGAGCGGCCTACTATTTGGCAGGACGAGCGCTGATGCCGCTAAGACAGGTTCGCAAGGCGGCAGCAGGGATTACAGGCAAAACCTTGGGCCAACGGGTTCCTTTGCCCGATACTCGAGATGAGGTAGCAGCTCTGGCCCTGACCCTCAACAAAATGCTGGATCGGCTCGAGGGGAGTTTTGAAACCCAGCGGCGTTTTACTTCGGATGCCTCACACGAATTGCGGACTCCAATCACCGCGATTGGTGGACATGCGGGTTATTTATTGCGCCGCACTAACCCCACCGAGCAGCAAAGCGAAAGCCTGAACATCATCAAAAATGAATCTTTGCGTTTGGGCAATTTGGTCGCCAGTCTGCTCGAGCTGGCACGGGCGGACGGGGGCGCGGTTCCGCTCGAGCTACAGACCATGCAGGCCCAAGCCTTTTTGGGAGATGTTGCCAAAGAAATGCGCCCGATTGCCCAAAACGCCACCCTCGAGGTGACAGGCGAGGAAATTTCGTTGCTGGCAGATCCCAACCGTCTGCGCCAGGTGTTTATCAACCTGATTGCCAATGCCCTCAAAGCAGGCTCGAGCCGAGTGGTTTTGCAGGTGGATCACGCCCAAGAAGGCGCACATTTTATGATCGCCGACAACGGCCCAGGCATTGCCCCCGAGCATCTTTCCAAACTCTTTGACCGTTTTTACCGTGTGGAAGAGTCCCGCTCGAGGGATGCGGGTGGCTCGGGTTTGGGCCTTGCCATTGTCAAAACCATTGTGGACGCGCACGGCGGCATGATTTGGGTGGAATCCGAAGTGGGGGTGGGAACCCAAGTGCATTTGGTTCTCCCCCTCGAGGAAGAAGCCAGCCCAGCCCCCAGCAAGCCACGTCTTGCACTGCGTTTACCGCCTTTGGTACGCCGCCCTCGAGAGGCTAGAGATCCTAAAGATCCCAAGATTACAGGCGAAACCAGTGATACCTTGGGGGATAGTTAAATGAATATAGATACTCAGGGAGAATACAATGAAAATCGAAGAAATTGATAGAACATCAGCCATTGAGCTACTTGCTCACCATCGTTTGGGAAAAATGAACGATGAGGAAAAAACGAATTTACTACTCAGCTTTTGGCCCCCACCAAAAGAATTATGGTCATCTATGCCTTTTACTTCAAGTATAGATGTGGATGCGGATGATTTTGAATTTGATTTGCCGCAAAATATTTATTCTATGGATTATTCACCCATTCTAATTTTTGGAATATCTTTTGAATATATAGGAGCAACCAACGAATTTTTAGCTAGCGAGATTTTAGATTTTTTAAATAAAAAAATTATTGTAGCCGAGCCAATAGAAAATATGTATGCATGTTTTTGCTGTGGTTATAAAAGCCTGAATGATAGGGGTGAGTATTCAATTTGCGAA
>JANYFS010000581.1 GCA_025359705.1 Deinococcales bacterium
TACATCCTCGACCTCGATGTCCGGCCTTAGTCGTCCGGTTCGAGCGTACAGGCTGTTCACCTCGCCGCAGAAGTAACGAGCCAGATCCATCATGTGACAGCCGTTGTCGAGCAGGGTTCCGCCGCCCGAGTTGGCTTTCAGACCAAACGAGGGACGCACCGACTTGCTGCCGCCCCAATCGTGCGCCTGACGTAGCCGCACGAAGCTCACCTCACCGATGGCCCCCGAATCGATCAATTCTTTGGCCTTCTGAACGAGAAGATTCGAGCGCAGGTGATGGTTGGTTTGCAGAACCACCCCGGCTTCACGGCATACCCGAATCATCTCGGCGCACTCCTCGAGCGACATGCTCAGCGGCTTCTCGCACAAGATGTGTTTTCCAGCTCGAGCCGCCTTGAGGGTGCTCTCGAAGTGAAACGCGTTGGGTGTGCAGACCGAGACGGCCTCGAGTTCGGTGTTCTCGAGCATCTCCTCGAGGCTGGTATAGCCCTGAACACTCCATTCGGTTTCGCGCAGCAGCCGAGTGGACTCGAAGGGTTCGGCAAAGCCTATCACCTGTGCGTGTTCGGCGATATAGCTCTTGTAGTGGGTAGTGGCGATACCACCCGCACCGACTAGGCCAACGCGAAAGGGGGAGGAGGGAGTAAAGTTTGTCATTTTGAAAACCTCGAATATGGAATTCTTTCCATACTAGCGCACATCCACCCGTTTGGCGAGATGGGTTTCAATCCACTCGAGTGGGTAAGGGTTAAGAGCCTATCTGGAAGGTTTTATGATAGGAGCGACGGAAGCAAGTTTTCGCCAGATGATTAGGTCAAGTCGCTGACGGCCTGACAAATACCATGGGTAAATCCTAAGAATTAGGCGCTCGAGAAAAAATTAAACTCGAAAAACGTTTTTAACGTAAAAACTCCTGTTGTTTTATCTCCTTTGCGTAAAGGCACTGGGTCTGGATCAACTCCAGGAACCAGTAATATCCGTTTGAAAAATAGATTTCCACGACTCAGTGCTTGATTTAAAGATCGTAGACCAATTTGAAGATACGAAAGCCCTCTCTTCCAATGTGGATCTACTTGTCTTCTTAATCCATTCTCTACAATTGATGTCCCTTCTGATATTGAAAATAACATCCCTATCGCATGGATTATAACTATTCGCTCCAGTTTGATCGCACTCCGTAAGTGGCTACCCTCAAGGCGGAGCTGGCCCGATAGCAGCCGTGTTAAAAGTCGAGTCCCATGAGGTTCTCTAGGGGTCAAAAAGCTGAGCAAGGGTTGAAAGCCGCCGTCTAGCCGCGCTTTGCGGATGTAAAATCGCTTCTTGCAACAAATCCAGCCCATACCGAAATATGCTCTTTTGGTTATACCCATGTTTCAGTGCTTTTAACGGCTCTTTCACCGAACGCCATGCTCCCGTCAGACAGCACCAGATAAACGCTAAACTCACCACCCCCAACAGCGTACTTACTCGAGCTGGATCGGTTAAATGGCTATCCTCGAGGTTGAACCCTCGACCCTTCAACGACTGATGTAAATTCTCGCACTGCCAACGTTGGGCATAATGCCGTAAACCCTCTTGATGTCGTCCCTGATAGGCTAAATACAGCATTGACCCATCCAAACACCGTGTCGCCATCACCCGCATCTTCACTCCATACAATTTCATTGCTTGATGCCAGTACCGTATCTCATTGATTTCCATCTTGCAAAAACACCCTTGCACCTTGATCCCATTCACTCGAGTGTCGGATTTGAGTCGAATACAGATTTCGATTTTATGTTGACGGAGAAATTTGAACCAAATGGCACCGATGAATTCTCGGTCTCCCATCAGCCCCAACGTATCCCCCTTGGGAACCAGAGGTAACAAA
The DNA here is from genome assembly GCA_025359705.1 of Deinococcales bacterium. Classification (GTDB taxonomy): domain Bacteria; phylum Deinococcota; class Deinococci; order Deinococcales; family Deinococcaceae; genus JACMOA01. The sequence goes on from JANYFS010000581.1 coordinate 1,871, forward strand.
CGCTCAAGTAAAGTGGTGCGCTCGAGTTGAGAACTGTTACCCGATTTAGGGAATACCGCCCAGAGTAAGGGAAGGCTAAAACGTTGCCAGACCACACTGAGCAGTAAAACATTGATGTTGGTTTTACCCAAAGTCCAGTGGGTGCGGTCTACGATCAACCAATGTTTCCCCCTTGGCAAAAGTCTCAAGACGAGGGAAGCAATCAGGGTGTCTGGAAGGTTGAATTGCATAAAGCGTTTGAGACGTTTGAATTTAACATCAAAGCTACCAGGTAGGGCAACATGAGAGACTAAGGTGTACAGCACAACACTTCTCGAGGTAATCATTCCAAAGATCAAGGCACAGAGGACAGTGAGACGGGTGGCGTGCAGCTCGAGGTGTGGATTAAAGACTGTTCGTAAGCTATCGTAAGGAAGGCGACCCCGACTCTGTTTTGTCATAAATACAAGTCTAAGGGATCGCCTTTTTTTATGCCTTCAAGTTTTGACCCCTAGAGAACCTCGAGCTACACCTCCCCTCAACCTGTCTGCACAACCCCGCTCGAGGTCTGTAGAATAAGTCTGTGAGAGAAGACACCGTGAGACAAGACACCGCGCAAGGCCCCACGCCCTTCGCAGGAAGGCTCTCCGCTAGTGTAGCGGGAGTGGCTCTGCTGGGACTTTTTATTTTTCCGTATGCCACCTATGGGCGTAACTTTGGCGGAGCGGGTTTGTTACAACTTCTGGTGGGGGGAACCCTCGATTTTACGGGCATCAACCCCGCCACCCTGCCCGATTTTTCGCTGAGTTTGCTGCTGGCTTGGCCCCTGTTACTCAGCTTGCTGGTGGTTATTTGGGCCAGTGTGCAGCGTAAGTCTTGGCTATGGATCGCAGGTTTGAGCAGTATGGTTATTGCAATCGTTGCAATTGTTGCCCTAAAACTAAGCCTAAACCTCGAGATTGACCGCTTGGTGGCAACAGGTATGAGGTTAAACAAGATCATTTATCTGGCAGGTGGAGCCAATTTGGGTTTGGCCTTGCCTGTGGTGGCGGGCTTGGTTGCTGTAGTCTCGAGCCTGTCTGGAATGAAATCTTGGAAAGGTAGGCTCGAGCGCTTCCGCAGTGCTTTAATCCCTTTGGTTTCCATTTTGCTCTCGATTGTGGTGGGTGCGGTGGTGATTTTGTTGGTGCAGATTGTACCTAATTCGCTGACTGTTCCGCTTAGCGCAATTCAACAGTGGTATGGCAAAGCCGATTTGATTTGGTTTGTGTATAGCACGCTCATTGCCCCAATTACCAATTTGGCAGATTTTTCGCGCAGTTTATTGTTGGCAACACCGCTTATTTTAACAGGATTATCGGTAGCATTTGCATTTAGGGCGGGTATGTTTAATATTGGCGCACCAGGGCAAATGATTATGGGTGGGATTTTTGCAATGCTGGTCGGGGTTTACGTACCCTTACCTGCGATGTTGTTGCTACCCCTTACTGTAGTTGCTGCTGCTTTTGGAGGTGCGCTGTGGGGTGGAATTGTGGGTTGGCTTAAGGCCCGCTTTGGTTCTTCGGAAGTGATCAATACCATTATGATGAACTATATTGCCTCAGGAATTTTTGTGTTCATGATTGGCTCGAATAGTTTTGCATTTTTGGGTCACAAATACCCACTTCCCTTTAAGGCCGAAGGTTTTGAAGGAAAAAGTGCCGAGTTACAAGCAGGCGCAAAATTGCCTACCTTGGCTCAAATGATTGGACTCGATAAGGTGGGGGATACCGCGAGTTTGGCTTGGGTGGCAGGGTTGCTGATTTTTGGGATTGTAGCGGTGGCTTTGCAGGGCCGATTCAAAGATCAGCGCCGTTGGATTTTTGCAGCATTGGGTGGCCTCGTCGCAACAGGGTTGCTGTGGATTCCCTTCACCATCGTTGCCGATGGAGGCTTGCTCGAGATTCGTTTAAATGCGTCGTTTGTGTTTATTGCGTTGCTTTCTGCGGTATTTTTTGCAGTATTTTTGTGGCGCACCGCCAAAGGTTACGAAGTTCGAGCGGTGGGTTTGGCCCCCAAAGCAGCTCAGTATGGCGGAATTAACGTGGCCCAAAACACGATTTTAGCGATGGTCATTGCAGGCGCTTTTGCGGGTTTAACCGCTACCCATTATGTGATGGGAGCCGCAATCAACGGGCAATTCAACCTCAATCTCAGTTTGCCTTCCAATGTGGGTTTCGACGGCATCACCGTGGCCTTGCTGGGGCAAAGTACCCCGTGGGGGGTGGTAGCCTCGAGCATTTTCTTCGGGGTTTTGGATACGGGCGGTTTGTATGTGGATCAAAAGTTGGACGCGCTGACTCGAGATATTGTGACGGTGCTAAAAGCTACCATCGTCTTTTTTATCGCAGTACAAGGCTTTTTAGGTAAAAAGGTGACCGATCCTACCCCGATTCTCGAGCATAAAGACCCCCCCAAAGATGATCCCAAAGATCCCAAAGATGCTCATAAAGATGATGCTGCCAATGATCTCAAACTCAATAAGAAGGTGAGCTGATGGAAGACGGTGGAAACTCAGTTATACTACTCACTTTTTTAGGAACCTTTGTGCGCTCGACCACGCCCCTGTTGTTGGCCTCGCTAGGGGGGTTGTACAGCGAACGCAGCGGGGTGGTGAACATTGCCCTCGAGGGGATTATTATTTTTGGGGCTTTGGCGGCGGCGGTAGTCACCCAGCTCACCGAAGCCAGTTTGGGCGATGCGGCCCCGTGGTTGGGCTGGCTGGCGGGTATGGTGGTGGGGGCATTCGTGGCTTGGATACATGCCATTGCCTCAATCAAATACAAAGCCAATCAGGTGATTTCGGGAACTGCCATCAATTTGCTGGCAATTGGGGTTCCTGGAGTGCTGCTCAATGCGCTCTATAACTCCTCGAGCGAATCCAAATCGGTGGATCACGCTTTGCCCTTGTGGGGTTTTGGCGACTCGTTGCGGTTTAGCCCGCCCGTTTACTTTGCTTTTGTAATGGTGATTGTGACTTGGTATGTGATGTACAAAACCCCCTTTGGTTTGCGCCTGCGGGCCACGGGCGAACACCCCAAAGCCGCTGCGAGCATGGGAGTCAACGTCTACACCATTCGCTATACCGGGGTTATTCTTTCGGGTGTTTTGGCAGGTTCGGCGGGAGTTTTTCTTTCGATTGGTTTCCTCAGTAGCTTCACCCGCAACATTTCAGCGGGTTTGGGATTTATTGCACTGGCAGCCCTGATCTTTGGTAAATGGACCCCGCTGGGTTGCTTGCTTGCCACATTGCTTTTTGGATTTTTCAGAGCGCTGTCGGTGCAATATGGCGGCACAGACGTACTCCCCTCGAGCCTAGTGGAAACCCTACCTTTCATTTTTACCATCATCGCTTTGGCCTTTACCGGTAAGAGCCAAGCGCCTAAAGCGGTGGGTCAACCCTACGAAGGGTAAAGCTCGAGAGCGGGAGGGCGAGAGAGTGGGAAAAAGACTGTTTGGCTCGAGACTTTTGTGACTAAAAACGAATCATAAATAACGAATCACCCCGTTCCCCTCGAGCGGGGACTTTTTTGTGTGCCATGCCTCGAGCGGAACCGTTTTTATTTGCTACACTACTCGGTTGATGAGTATTACTGCGCCCCCCAACACCCAACACGAAAATACCCCAACCATCAAAAAAGTCGGCTTTGTCTCTTTGGGTTGCCCCAAAGCCTTGGTCGATAGCGAACGAATCTTGACTCAATTGCGGGCCGAGGGCTACCAAATTGCCACCAGCTACGAAGATGCCGATACCGTAGTGGTCAATACCTGCGGCTTTATCACCCCTGCCATCGAAGAATCACTGAATGCCATTGGCGAAGCGCTCGAGGCGACGGGAAAGGTGATCGTGACGGGGTGCTTAGGCGAGCGGCCCGAAACCATTCTCGAGCGGCATCCCAAGGTTAGTGCGGTCACGGGTTCTCAAGACCTCGAGGGGGTGATGAAGGCCATTCACGAGCTGATTCCGCCCGATCAGAACCCCTTCACCAGCTTGCTGCCCATGCCGCCCCAAGGGGTCAAACTGACCCCGCGCCATTACAGCTACCTGAAAATTGCCGAAGGCTGCAACCATACCTGCTCGTTTTGCATCATTCCCAAACTGCGCGGCCTGCAAGCCTCGAGGGATGCGGGCGAGCTGCTTTACGAAGCCTACCGCCTGATTGCCACAGGAACCAAAGAGCTTTTGGTGATTTCCCAAGACTCGAGCGCCTACGGTGTGGACATCCGCCACCGCGAAAGCGAATTCCAAGGCGAGCAGGTCGCGGCCCATCTGCTCGAGCTGTGCAGTCGTTTGGGTGATATGGGGGCTTGGGTGCGTTTGCATTATGTCTACCCCTACCCACACGTAGACAAATTGGTGGAACTGATGGCCCAAG
>JANYFS010000584.1 GCA_025359705.1 Deinococcales bacterium
GACTATATGTGTAATTTATATTCGATTTTTCAAGCGTTTTCCAAAGATTAATACTGTATTTGATTAGCAAATATTTCTCTTACTTATAATTTCACTTTTTATTACTTATTTTGAGATTTTCAGGTGCGTAACATCAGTTAATATAAGTAAACAATCATAAGTTTAGGTGTTCTTGAATTCTTGAGTCAATCTCTTTCATAAGATGTTCTGGAACCTGTCCATAATGTTTAATAAATCGGCTGGTGCTAATGGCGCGAATTTGTTCAATTTGCGCCTTGCTATCAAACTCAAGTCCTGTATCGACTGCACTCAGCAAAACTTGAAAAGAATACACTCGAGTGATCTCGGTAGTTAGGGGGATAACCGTTAAAGTTGTGGCATTTAGATTCGCCACATTATTGGTCACTACAATAGCGGGTCGTTTAGCGTTGGCCTCATCAGGACGAACGGGATCAAAATTGATTAACCAAATATCACTACGTCGAACCAACTTCACAGACCAAGCCCATCACCAGCAGAACGATCCCAAATTTCGGAATCAGGGCTAGCGTCCCATGCTTGGCTAGCTTCTCGGTACTCGGCAGCTAGGGTTTCGGAGCGCAGCATTTCCAAAGCCTGATGGATCACTGCACTACGGCTTTCAAGTCTGTTTTGGGTTTGGTAGGTCTCCAAAAACCGCATCAGATCAGGCCGTAACGTGATACTTACTTTAGAAGATGATTCAGTCGTACCCATTGGTCGCATAGGTACAGCATACCATAAGCAACACGGTTTGATGATCCTCGAGGGAATCCAGCATTTTCAGCACTGCATCACCCAAATTCATCTGACGGGTTAAACTCGAGGGCAGATATGCAAAGCGCTCGAGTGCAATTGCTTGGCCCCGCCCGTTTGATTGTGGGTGATAATTCTGGTGATGCTACTGGCAACGCTTCTGGTAATACTACAGTCATTTTTGCCGACGATAAACGCCATCAGCTTTTGGCATATTTGGCCTGTAAAGCCCAGTGGGTAGCACGGGAGCAGCTTGCTTTTTTATTTTGGTCGGAGAGCGATAGCCAGAGCGCTCGTAAAAATTTGCGCCATTTGATTCAGCGCACCAAAGGATTAAGCTGGTTGCAAAGCATCCAACCCAACTTTGAGGTGGAACCCGAGCATTTGCGCTGGCAGATTTCTTGCGATGTACGGGCCTTTAAAGCGGCCTTCGAGCGGGGCGATTGGCCCACTGTCCTGACCCTCTACCGTGGAACCTTGCTCGAGGGGTTTAACAGCGAGGATTCGCTCGAGTTTGCGGCCTGGCTCGAGGGGGAGCGGGAAAATCTGCAAACGCAGTGGCACAGCGCTTCGCTGCATCAGGCCAAAAAGTTGCACGAACAAGGAATATCTGAAGATGCCTTGCGGATTCTGGAAAAACTACTGCAACACGACCCGCTGGACGAAGAAGCCTTGCACGATTTGATGCAGGTGGCAAACCAAACAGGGCAACGCAACACGGCGTTAAAGGCTTTTATTGGCTTTAGTACACGGCTCAAAAACGAACTTAATTTGCCCCCGCCCCTATCCCTCGAGCGCTTGGCAAACAGCATTCGAGCCAATGAAAACACCCCTGTGCAGGTGCAGGTACAAGAAATCCCCTCGAGTTCCCCATTGCACGAACAGCAACCTTTACCCAAACCTTTACCAATCAGCAATAGCCCCTTTGTAGGACGCGAAGGGGTACTGGCAGAGCTTGCCCATCTGCTCGAGCGGCACCGCCTCATCACCCTGGTGGGGCAAGGTGGGGTGGGTAAAACTCGAGTGGCTTTACATTTTGTTGAGGCTTTGATCAAAGATCAGACTCGAGCGGAAAACACTTCTAAAAAACACTTTGAAGTGAGCTTTGTCGATCTGGCGGCAGTCAGTTTGCCTAGCGCCATTCCAACCACCATCGCCGAAGTCTTGCAGGTGAAGTTACAGGGCGCAGAGGGGCCACTCTATCAGGTGATCCAAGAGATTGGAAGCCGTAAAATCCTTTTGCTGATCGACAATTTCGAGCATTTGATGGTGGGCGCAACCTATCTCAATGAACTGCTTAAGCATTGCCCCCATTTGGTTTTGCTGATCACCTCGAGGGAGGGTTTGGGGTTGCAGGGCGAGCAGATTTTGCCCATCGAGGCTTTTTTTGTTCCTGAAAATGGTGAATTTGGCTCGAGTCTGGAACATAACACTACGGATTCTGCCAAAGATTCTGTGGTGGATTTTGAGGAAGGCTCGAGGCTCGAGGCGGTGCAGCTTTTTCAGCATCACGCCTTGCGGGTGCGGCCCAATTTTCAGTTGCGGGATCATTTACCCCAGGTTTTGGAGATTTGCCGTTTGGTGGGGGGTTTGCCGCTGGGAATCGAGCTGGCGGCGGTGTGGGTGCGGGCTTTGCCCATTGCCGAAATCGCCCAAGAGATTGCCGAAAATCTGGATTTTTTAACCTCTCGAGACCCCCAAATCAATACCCGTCACCGCAGCATCCGCGCCGCTTTTGAATACTCGTGGCAACTGCTCACCGCCCAAGAGCAGCAGGTATTGCGCTGTTTGTCGGTGTTTCGCGGCGGCTTCTCGAGGGAGGCAGTCAAACGGGCGGTACACGTTCCCTTGGCGGTTTTGGGCAGCCTGATCGACAAATCTTTGCTGAACTTGAACCCTGCGGGTCGCTATCAACGCCACGCTTTGCTCTACCAATATATGCAAGAAAAGCTCGAGCAGAACCCCCTCGAGGCGACTCAAGCCAGATCCAACCACGCCCAGTATTATTTTGGCTTGCTGAATACCGCTTTAATTGGCATTCGGGGGCAGCACTCGAGGGTCGTGCTGGAGATGCTGGAAACCGAACTGGAGAATATTCGGGTGGCTCTGCGTTGGGCGGTGGAAAAAGAAAACCTCGAGAATCAACATGGGGAACGAGCTGGGCAGACCTTGGGGCAGCTCAAAGAAGCCTGTGAACCCCTGATGCGGCTTTTTTCGGCACGGGGGCGCTACCAAGAGGGCATCGACTTGTTTGGAACCCTGCTGACTCACCTCGAGGAAAGCAACCCCGCACACCACGGAACCCTTGGCGCGGTGCTGGTCAACCAATCCAAATGTCATCTCTTGCGTGGGCAGGCCAAAATTGCCGAACAAACCGTGCTACGTGGCCTCGAGTTGTTACGTCCGCTCGAGGGGACGGTGGAGAGCGAAACTTACGTGGCAGGCTTGGGGACTTTGGCAAGTATTGTCGGGACAAAGGGCGATCACCCGAACGCTCTTGCCATCAAGCAAGAAGCCTTGACCAGGGCCAGAAGCAGCCAGAACAGCCGCCAAATTGCCATGTGCCTGGGCTGGGTTGCCACCACCGAACACGACCAAGGGCAATACGAAGCCGCCAAACTGCACTACCAAGAAGCGGTAGACCTGTTCAACAGCCTAGAAAACCCGATTGGAGCCTTGTACAACCTATCAGATTTAGGGCAACTTTGGCTGGACACGGGCAATGCCGCTCGAGCCAAACCGATTTTGCATCAGGCGCTCGAGCTGTCCCACGCCACGGGCGAACTGAACATCTCGGTGGAAAGTATCTTGGGCCGCTGTTACCTCGAGCTGGGTGATTTTGCGGCTGCCCTCGAGTACAGCCAATTTGCCTTGGAACAAGCCCAAAGATTTCAAAGACCCGATAATGAAGCCGAACTCTTGTTACAGCTCGGGCTGATCTATCACAAGCAAGCCAACCCAAAACAGGCTCGAGCGCATCTGGTTTTGGCGCTAGGAGTTGCTTGGAAAATTCAACATTTACCCCTAGTTATGGCAATTTTGACCGATTATGCCTTCTTTTTAATCGAAATGGTCCAAGACCAGCCATTCAACCAGATGAATCATCCCGATCACATTTTACAATTGGTATCCGAACATTCCGCTACGGTTGGCGCGGATTTGGAACGTATCAAAAAACACCTCGAAAAATATCTCGAGGTGGAAGGAAATCAGGTTTTAACGGGTTCGCTCGAGCTGGAAAGTGTGGTGCGGGCCATTCGTTACGACCTCAAAAGTTAAATCCCAAACCCTATTTTCTCGAATACCCTCTCGAGGGTCGCACGAATTTCAAATCTCACGCGACGCTCGAGCGACGCACGGTTTGGCACACTTAGTCCAGCAATCTTAGACGGGAGGCCAAATATGTACGCACGCATTGTCACCAGCCAGTTCAAACCCAGCAGCGTAGAACACGCCATAACCCTATGGCAAGACTCGATGAACTCGAGTCTTAGGCAGGCTAAGGGGTTCAAAGAGGCTTTTGTAACGGGGGATCGCCAAACTGGAAAAGCCGTGACCATTACCCTGTGGGAAACCGAAATCGATGCCACTGAATTTGACTCGAGCGGACACTATCAACACTCCCTCGAGCTGTTCAAATCGCTGTTTACCGCGCCGCCCAGCCGTGAACAGTTTGAGGTATTTATTCAAATTTGATGGGGATATTTGATGGGCATGAGGTTCAATGAAATTCAGCGAAGTTCAGCTACAGCACATAACAACCCAACTCGAGCCGTGCAAGCTCGAGGCTTAAAATTTACATGGGAATGTGCATGGAACTTTTGTATCACCCTCCAACTCTAATCATTTGAGACAACACCCTCGAGTGTTACCGTTTCAGCGAATTGGAGGATCTTATGTTCAAATTCCAGACCCTTGCCACACTGCTCGTCACCCCTTTCCTGTTGGTCGGCTGCCAATCCAGCACCACACAACCTGCCCCAGCTCCCTATACTCTGGGTTACAGTGCAAGTGCAGCGCAAAGCCAAACCGTTGCCACAGGCTCGAGCAGCACCCTAGCTGTAAACGTTTCAGGGGGCAGCACCCTCGGTAATTTGCAACTGAGTGCAACGGTCAACAATAGCTATTGCACACTGGCCTCAAGCAATGCCACCACCGACTCGAGCGGGAATGCCAGTTTTGCCGTGACAGCGGGGCCAGGCGGGGGTTTGGGTTGTGCCATAACAGTCAATTTGCTGGGCGTGACCGCCACCCGCAGCGCGGTCAATTTCAACCTGAATATCCGCGAGCTGCAACGCACCCTGGCTGCACCCTCGAGTAACGTTTCGGTTCCCACCACTACCCCAACCGTGCTGAATTTGACAAACACCACGGCTATCCTCAGTGTTGCCAGCCCCCACGCCGCCCTTGGCTCGAGCAACGATAGCTTCCGTTTGCAGATTCAAGGGCTGCCACCTACCCCCGCAGGTTACAGTTATGTGCTATGGCGCTCGAGTGCGGCGGGCCTGACCGTGGGTCTGGATACCTTCAAAAATGCCAGTGGCGGAGCAGTCAACCTCAATTACACAGCTCCCGCGCCCTCCAACTCTGGCTCGAGTGCCACCGTCACCGACAACCGCAGCAGCTTAGATCGGGTTTTTGTGACTGTAGAAGCAGGTGCGGTAATTCCAGCGATCCCCAGCGCTTTGGTGGTTTTGGATACCGCAGGCAGTCTGTTTGTGCAAAGTCTCGAGTAAACCTCTTTAAGTTCAGGTTTCCCGATTGAAGGCACACTTTGGTGTGCTTTTTTTTGAGCTGGGCAAGTAACTGGTTAGAGTACCACCTGACCATGATCAGTTTGAAGTGTTTAATCAGATTTGACAGCATATATTTGATGAGAATAGGATGGCTAGAGTCTTGTAAAGCTGTTGTGCTATGGTAACTTTCAGACTTTAATAGGAGGTTTACCAGATAGCTAAAAATGTGTGTAAACATACTCAAAAGTACCCTAGACACACTTTTGCCCAACCCTTTTGCTGAGTCATTTGTCCCATTGGCTTGAACTCGAGGAGGTGATTCCCTATAATTCACTCAGTGCATACCCTAACTCATAAAATACGCTTAAAAACCACCCCAGAACATGAGAAATTCTTCTCTCGAGCCTGTGGTGTGGCCCGTTTTGCGTACAACTGGGCTTTGGGTAAATGCAACGAAATTCGCCTCGAGACCGGTAAGAATCCCTCGATTCCCGAGTTGAAAAAACAATTTAATGCCCTCAAAGAAGTTGAATTTCCTTGGATTTATGATTCCCCCAAAGATGCCAACCAACAACCCTTCACCCATTTGCAAAAAGCCTGGAAACGTTTTTGGGATGGTGCAAAACAGGGTAAGCGTTTGGTCTGGAATCATAAGCAAAAGAAAGAACTTCTAGCCGAAGGGGTTAAAATATCGCAAATGAGTTTTGCGCCTACCTTCAAACGCAAAAAAGACAATCATCACAGCTTTTATCTCTCCAACGATAAATTTGCCCTCGAGGGGAAAAAGGTACGGCTTCCTAAATTGGGCTGGCTCGAGATGACCGAAAAAGTGCGCTTTGAAGGTCGGGTGTTATCGGGAAATATCTCGAGGGAAGGCCAATACTGGTATATCTCCGTGACTCTCGAGGTAAGTGATGCGGTCTACTTTAAGCCGCGTACTTTTGACGGGATTGTTGGGGTGGATTTGGGAATTAAACATGCGGCGATTCTTTCTACGGGTGAACCTTTTGAGAATCCTAAGCCCTACCGCACAGCCAAACGACGCTTAGCCATTCGGCAACGTCGGGTGAGTCGAAAACAAGAAGCACAGCTCGAGGGTATGGGACTAAAAGGAAAACCAATCCCCAGTGGAACCAAAATTCCCCAATCCAATAACCAAAAGAAAGCACAAACTCGAGTGAATCGGGTACACGCTCGAGTGGTGAATATTCGTAGGGATTTCCAACACAAAACAACCACCAAGATCATCCGCAAAAACCAAGTGGTGGTGATTGAGAATTTGTATGTGACTGGAATGCTTCAAAACCGAAAACTCTCGAGCGCCTTGTCAGATGTGGGATTAGGTGAAATTCGTAGACAACTTGAGTACAAAGCCTTGAGATACCAAACGCTTATCCATGTGGCAGATCGTTGGTTTCCCTCGAGCAAGTTGTGTTCGGATTGTGGTTGGAAGAATACCGAGTTAAAACTTAGTGATCGAGAATGGAAGTGCTTCGAGTGCGGGGTTGTTCATGACCGAGACCTAAATGCGGCAATCAACCTAAGAAATCTTCTTTTGCTACCGAGAGGCCACTCGGAAAGTCACGCCTCGCCAGACCTTGAGGGAAGCCCAGAGATGGGATCAACTCGAGAGATGCCACCCGTTAGGGATGCAGGGCAGGAAACAAAACACGCTGAGAGTGCGTAGATTTATACACTTTCGGAAAGGCAG
>JANYFS010000586.1 GCA_025359705.1 Deinococcales bacterium
GACTATATGTGTAATTTATATTCGATTTTTCAAGCGTTTTCCAAAGATTAATACTGTATTTGATTAGCAAATATTTCTCTTACTTATAATTTCACTTTTTATTACTTATTTTGAGATTTTCAGGTGCGTAACATCAGTTAAAAAATAAAATTTATTTAAAAATTACAAGCAATTTTCCTCTACCAATCACTTGATTACCTTCCACGGTATAAGAACCGCTGCTCCCTGTAATTCTTTGGGTAAATTTATACATATAATCGGCTATGCTATCGACCATGCTTGCATCCATCATGGTAGTGTTTCCCATATTTTGTTTGAACAGGCTTTTATATTGCGCTTTGCTAAGTTGAATTGAATTTGTAGTCAAATCCATGCAGCGACCACCTTTGGGCATGGCTTGGTACACTGCAAGGTCGGCAAGTTTTTTAGGTGCGTTCACAAAAGCATCGAGCTTATCATCTTCGCCCAAGAACAGGTAGCCATCTTTGATACGGTAGCCCAAGTTATAGCTACCATTGAGCAATCCCAAGATATTGGCAATGCTGGCCCGATCTGATGTTGGAACTTCGCTCATGCGGATGATGCCGTCTGCCGATTTGCGGTAAAACTCGAGGGTGTGTTTCAGTGCGGCATTGTAATTCTTGGTAAACGTATTCATGGCACTGTCCGCTTTAGCTTCGTCGGAGACTTGATACATCACAATGCTATTTTTAAAGCTCGAGGACATATCGTTTAGATTTTGATTGGGAGTGATGCCGGTATTGATCGTACTGGTCTCGGTTCCCAACCATTCGCTCGAGTCCAGCACCGTGTTGACGATATTGGAATCGGTAAGTATGCCCGTAACATCATACAAATCGAAACGGGTCAACCATTTGGCCCACGAGCGGGTCTCGGATTTGGCATCAATGGCACAGGTTTGCACCGAGTAGGCATCGCTGGGAATGTGCTGGGCCGAGCTGAACTCGGGCTTGCTGGCACGCAACAGGTTATAGAGGTCTTGGTCTTTGCCATCTGGGTTGAGGTTAAGTACACTTTGGCCCTCGAAACCATCTGCCACCACATTCAATCCCAAACCTGTTTGCCCCAAGGTGTTGAGTCCCTCGAGGAAGGGATCTAGCAGTCGGGGTAAGAATACTTTGGTTAGGTTGATGCGAGCAAACTTGACCAACAAACTGAGGTTGGCATAAATCTTGAACTGGCTGCCCTCGAGCCTGCTCATGGTGTTTTGGTAGACTGGATTTCCTGCCAATACGGGCAACTTTTCCCCATTCAAACGCTTAAGAAAGGCCACCATCAAGTCATAATTGCTCGAGGCGTAAGCCACTCCTCCACCCTGCCCCAAATACATTTCCCCCGCTTTTTGAAAGCTAAACGCTCCCACTTTTACAGGTTTGCTTTTGCCATATTGCATCTCAATTTGCTGTTTCATTTGGCTGTTCAGCAGCAGTGCGGTGGGCGCATTGACCCGAGTAACTGCCAACATTTGCACGTTGTTTTCGCCAACCGTGTAGGCTCCTACCGAACTTTCATTGCCAAAACTGCCCCAAAAAGGCTCGAGGGTCGTGTCCACCATCGACATGGGGAGTATTTCAGAACCGGTCATTTTGGTGATGTAGCTGGCAAAGTCTTTGATGAGGGGCTTACTAATGGCGTATGCAGGACGCAGATTTTGCAGCTCGAGCGTACCTACTGCGCCCGCAGGCAAATAGCGGCTGAGTGGAGTTGCACTGGCAGCGCCAGCCACTCCAGTCAAAAGTGTGATGGACAGTGTGATAGAAAGTGTGCTGGGAAAGGTGTTGATCAATCGGCGCTGGGCAAATGTGGGGGGGGGGAATTTATGGCTCATGTGATCCACTCTAATCGTCTAGCTCGAGTGAAGCAAGAGATACAAAGTATGTGCAGAAATGAAGTGCAGAAAGAAGGCAAGCGTTTTTCGCTCGAGGTATCGCTCATCTTGCCAAGACCCTCCACAGGCTCGAGATAAACCGAAAATTCCAACGCGAAGGCGCAACAGGCTCGAGTTTTTTCACACATCTCTCCAAAAGTCCACTACAATACGTTTGAATCGTGTTTGTTTGAGTGTTCGCTTGCTATATAACATGTTGTATGACATTTGGAGGGATCAAAACAGTGCCAAAATTCTTAGCAACAATGCTCGAGGGTGAAAAAGTCCAAGGTCAAAAAATATGTCAAAAACGACATCAAAAAATATGAAAAAAACGACTATTTTGGTGGCAGGCTCACTGAATATGGACTTTATGATGCGGGTTGAGCATCTGGCCCAGTCGGGTGAAACGGTGCTTAGCCCGCGTTATACCTTATCTCCGGGCGGAAAGGGAGCTAACCAAGCGGTAGCCTGCGCTCGAGCGGGGGGTACGGTGGCCATGTTGGGGGCGGTGGGCCGCGATGTATACGGCGAAAGCCTGCGTTCTTCGCTGCACTCGAGTGGGGTGGATACCCAATATCTGCTCGAGGTAACGGATCACACTGGAGCGGCTTTTATTGGGGTTGCCGCAGACGGCGAAAACTCGATTTTGGTGGCCTCGGGTGCAAATTTAGCCCTGCATCCGCAGCATCTTCCTGACCTGAGTCGGGTGAGTCATCTGCTCTTACAGCTCGAGTCTCCGATGGTTTCGGTACTCAGTTATGCCAAACGCGCCCACCAAGAGGGCATTCCCGTGATTTTGAATGCGGCCCCCGCACGCCCACTCGAGCCTGGCTTGTTGGGGTGTGTACACACCCTAATCATGAATGAAGGAGAACTGGAACACCTGACCCAAACCAGCCTCGAGGCCCCAGGTACGGCCTTGACCGTGCTTGCCAAGGCCAGAGCTTTGGTCAAACAAGGGCCACGTGTGGTGATTGTCACCTTGGGTTCGCAGGGCTGCATCGCCTACACCGCCGAAGGAACCACCTTGGCAGTTCCCAGCTTACCTGTAGAAGTGGTGGATACCACTGGCGCAGGCGACACTTTTGTGGGTATTTTGGTTGCTTACCTAGCAAGAGGAGTGGGGCTGGCCCAAGCTTTACACGCTGCCAATGCAGGCGCAGCCTTAGCCTGCACTCGAGCGGGCGCACAACCCAGTATGCCCAGCCTGCTGGAGATTGAAGCTTTTTTAAAATAGGACAAATAGAACACATAGGACGCTTAGCCTGTCTCGGTGCAAATTCTGGGACAGGCTAAGAATTGTTCTACCGAACTACTCTCGAGATTGCTGTTCTTTATTTTGTTCGTGCTACAAAGCATATTTGAATTTGAACTTTAGCGTAAAAATAACAGAAATATACAGAAATATGCAGAAA
>JANYFS010000628.1 GCA_025359705.1 Deinococcales bacterium
ACTCCCATAGGGATTCTATAGTACGGTTTGCAATAACTGATGCTCGAGGGTTCGAATCCCTCTCCGTTTTACACCTAATAAAAATGCCGAAGCAAAATAATCTTGATGGGTTTTAGCTTGCTCGAGGGTTTAATATTTTGGCTTGCTATTTTGATACCAACGTATTAAATTCGCAGTAACCATTGCGGCTGTTGCACCAGCAAGAAACATCAATAAGTATTCACCTTTAGGTAGCCAATCATGATATTCTAAGCCATGAAAAACATAGAAAAGAAAATACCACCAAACAAGTATTCCAACATTGTTGAGCCAAAACTTTCTCGAGAGAAGCGTTTGTTTCATAACTTCCTCCAATCCTAGAGCAATTCTAGCACACCAAACCTAACCCTCGAGCGTTTGTCCGTAGGTCATTTCCACATAGCGCTCGAGCAACCTAATAAACTCTGGCACAATGGTTCCCACTCCCTTCAGCGTGGTCAGTAGCTTGCCATCTTGGTAAACGGGCGCTCGAGGGTCTTCTCCTGTGCCAGGCAAAGAAATCCCAATGTTGGCGTGCTTGGATTCGCCTGGGCCGTTGACAATGCAACCCATCACCGCCACCTGCATGTTTTCCACGCCTGGATACAGGGTTTTCCACTGTGGCATGGTGTCGCGGATGTGGTTTTGAATGCTTTGGGCCATCTCTTGAAAGAGGGTGCTGGTGGTGCGCCCACAGCCAGGGCAGGCGGTGACTTGGGGTAGAAACTGGCGCAGGTTCATGCTTTGCAAAATCTGCTGGGCCACTTCCACTTCCCGTTTGCGCGGCGCTCCTGGCTCGGGGGTGATCGAAACCCGAATGGTGTCGCCAATGCCCTCGCCCAGCAAGGTGGAAAGCCCCACGCTCGAGGCAATCACCCCTTTGTCGCCCATGCCCGCTTCGGTCAGGCCCAAATGCAAGGCATAGTCGCACTGCGCCGCCAATAATCGGTAGACCCGCCACAGTTCGGGGGCGCTGGAGACTTTGGCACTCAAAATAATTTTATCGTGGCCCAGCCCCAATTCTTCGGCATAATAGGCAGACTCGAGCGCCGAGGCAATCATGGCCTCAATCATCACCTCGAGTCCTGGTTTGGGTTCCGCTTGCAGCACATTGGCATCCATCATTTTGGCAAGCAACGCCTGATCCAAGCTGCCCCAGTTGACCCCAATTCGCACGGGTTTGTCGAAGGTTTTGGCAACCTCGATCATGGTGGCAAAATTGCTGTCGTGGCGCTGCCCCACCCCCACATTACCTGGGTTGATGCGGTATTTGGCAAGCAGCTCGGCAGTTTTGGGAAACTCGCGCAGCAAAATATGCCCGTTATAGTGAAAATCCCCCACCAGTGGCACATCCAGCCCCACTTCCTCGAGCCGCGCTACAATTTCGGGAACCTTGGCGGCGGCCTCATGATTGTTCACCGTAATCCGTACAATCTCACTGCCCGCCCGTGCAAGTTGGGCCACCTGAATGGCGGTGGCCTCGGCATCGGCGGTATCGGTGTTGGTCATGCTTTGCACCAAAATCGGATGTTCCCCACCAATCCAAACATTCCCCACCCGAACCGCTACCGATTTACGACGCTTAATCATAGTTACCAGTGTAGCAAGCGGCCCTTGGGGGAAAAGCGCAATTGTCCCAAATCCCTTACCCTCGAGGCTTTTTCCCCGCTTGGGCGGTATTGGCGCTCATTTGCAACACCTCGAGGGCTTTTTTCAGCTCGGCATCCCCCTTCAGGTCAGCCTTGCTTTCGCCCTGCACGCTCGAGGATTCGGGGCGGGGGGGGATTTTGGTGTATTTGAAGTTGCCATCTTTGTCGGCGGTGAGGGCAATGCGTTTGCCGTCGATCAGCAGGGTTAATTTCTGCCCAGCTTTGGCCCCTACCCCATCGATGTTGAAGGTTTTGCCATAACGGGTATCCTCGAGCGTGACATCGGGAATGATGCCTTTTTTCTGAATGGCGCGGCCTTTGGGAGTCAGCCATTCTTGGTTGACCAAACGCACTTCGCCGCCGTCTTTGACTTTAAATACGGTTTGGGCCACCCCTTTGCCATACGAAGTTTCCCCAATAATCTTAGCCCGACCCAGATCTTGCAACGCACCCGCCACAATTTCGCTGGCGCTGGCGCTATTTTTGTTCATCAAAACCACCAAATCCCCCGTATAGTCGGCGCTCGAGGGTCTAGCTACACTGCTACACTGTCCGTCAGAGCCGCCATACAGCGTCTCATGGCCCGTGCGATCCCGCAGGCTGACAATGTTTCCCTTGCTCAAAAAGCGGTCTGCGATGTAGGTTCCTGCACATAGCAGGCCACCGCCATTATCACGCAAGTCCAAGACCATCTTTTTTACACCCGCATCTTTAAGTTTTTTCAGCGCGGCATCAAATTGATCAAAAATCTGCTGATTGTAAAAGGTATTGACCGACAAATACCCCACCCCATTAGGTAATACTTCGGAGGTTACAGCAAACAGCTTGATTTCATCTCGA
>JANYFS010000630.1 GCA_025359705.1 Deinococcales bacterium
GTCATCTCAAAAACGATCCAAATCAAACCATCACTATATCGATGTACCTTTAAACACTTCAGGTATAGTGTAAACCAGAGACTCGAGAGGGTCTCTCTTTTTGTTTCTCCCCTCGAGCGGGATGTGGCTCAGTTTGGTGGAGACTTTATGGATCTCGAGCCAGCCCTTTTGCCCCACTTTCGCGCTAGAGTAGAACCCAATGACCACCTTAGACCGCAGCACACCCGCCATCAGCACCTCCATCGCTCTCGAGGGGGTGAATGTGGAACTGGGCGGAAAGAACATCCTCGAGGATATTTCGCTGAGCATCGAACACGGCGAATTTATTGCCCTGGTGGGGGCTTCGGGTGGTGGAAAAAGTACCTTACTGCGGGTGATTGCGGGTTTGATTCGTCCCAAATCGGGTCAGGTTAGGGTGGCGGATGCCCCCGCTTTTGTGTTCCAAGATTACCGCCTGCTCCCGTGGCGCACCGCCTTGGGCAATGTCAAACTGCCCCGCCAAATCCAAAAACAACCCCGTGGCCTCGAGCCTGCCGAGGCGCTGAAGCAAACGGGGATGCAAGACTTTGGGGCATTTTACCCCTACCAACTTTCGGGCGGAATGCGGGCGCGGGTGGCGATTGCGCGGGCCTTAGCCCAGTCCAGCGACATCATGCTGATGGATGAACCTTTTGCGGCTTTGGATGCTTTGGTACGCGAGCGCTTCAATGTGGAACTCAAGCACCTGCACGACAAAAGCGGGCGCACCACGGTTTTTGTGACCCACTCTATCCGCGAGGCGGTATTTTTGGCAGACCGCGTGGTGGTGCTGAAAAATGGTCGGCTCGAGGCGGTGGTGGACACGCGGGCCGAGGGCCGCATCACCGCCTACACCGACGGACTCGAGGCCAGATTGCGCGATCTGCTGGGCCAAGGTGATTCCACTCGATTGCAGGGTGGTACAGTTCGCAAAGCCATACCCTGGGAGCTGTGGGCATCGCTGGCCCTGATTATAGTGGTGCTGCTGATTTGGCAAGGTGTGGCAGTTCAAATGGCAAACCCTTTTTTGCTGCCCAGCCCGCTCGAGGTGATGACCAGCTTGGTGCAGAATTTTAAAATGCTTTTTTCCGCCCTGCTCGTCACCCTCGAGACTGCCCTAACAGGTCTATTTTTTGGCACACTCATCGGCATGGTTTTGGGCTATGTATTGGGCCGTTCTGTCTGGCTCGAGCGGATTTTATCCCCGTTCTTAATCGCCTCCCAAAATACCCCCACGGTAATTTTGGACCCGCTGCTGCTCAATTATCTGGGCTTTACCTTTTTGCCTGGGGTCATGGTCACCGTGATCATTTGCTTTTATCCGATTTTGGTCTCCACCACGGTGGGCCTGCGCGAAGTGGAACGCGAATACCAAGAGCTGTTCCGCACCCTCGGAGCCTCGAGTTGGCAACGCCTACAACTCCTCGAGCTACCTGGAGCGCTACCGGTGGTGCTGGGTGGCCTGCGTTTGGGAGTGAATTTATCGCTGATTGGCTCGGTGGTTTGGGAATTTGTCAACCCAAATGTGCAAGGGATTGGCCTCGCGGTCACTCAGGCTCAAGTTCACTATCATATGGAAACGGCATTTGCAGCGGTCTTTTTGCTGATTCTTAGTGGCTGCGCGGGGTACGGATTGCTCACTTGGCTCGAGCGTTTGGCTTTGCGGCACCGAGGGCAGAATTGAGCAGTTTTTATATTTGGTAAGGAAAAAAACCTCGAGCTACACATCTTTTTCTTACTCTCTTACTCTCAAATCTTTTTCTCGCCCTCTCGCCCTCTCGCACTCTCGAGCGCAACGACTCCTCTTGTAGTCTTTTTCTCAAATATCCCACCCAAGAAGTCCTAAACTTAGAATATGAAATCTCGAGCGTTTAGTATTTGGTGGTTGGTTTTGGCGGTGATTGCGGCAGGAATCTTTATTTCACTCACGACCAGTCGCCCCACTCAAAACAGCTATAGTTCCACGGTACTTGAGTCCCAAATCAAAGCAAAACAGGTGGAGCGGGTAGAACTTGTGCCACAAGGGGCTACCACACTGGTCAAAGTATTCTTGAAAGGTAACGAAAGCTATGAATTGGTGGATTATACCGGTGATCCCTTGCTCGATCCCAAAGCATTGGTCGCCAAGAATATCGAGGTTTCCATCGAGCCACGCAGTGGGTTCAACTGGCTTTCGCTGTTGTTGCCGTTGTCTTCGGTGGTCTTGATTATTTTGCTGCTGGTCTATATGGGCCGAATGCGGGGCAGTGGCAGCGATGGCGGAGCGGGTTCCTTTGCCAAATCCAAGGCACACCTGATGGTGGAAGGCAGCATCAAACTGTCTTTTTCCGATGTGGCAGGTTGCGACGAGGCCAAAACCGACCTGGTGGAAGTGGTTGATTTCCTGCGTAGCCCTGAACGTTTTCACGCCTTGGGCGCACGAATCCCGCACGGAGTCTTGCTGGTCGGCCCTCCAGGTTCGGGTAAAACCTTGCTCGCCAAAGCGGTTGCTGGCGAAGCCAAAGTTCCTTTTTTCTCGATCAGTGGTTCGGACTTTGTAGAAATGTTTGTGGGTGTGGGGGCTGCAAGGGTTCGGGATCTCTTCGAGCAAGCCAAGAAAACCGCGCCTTGTATTGTATTTATCGACGAAATAGACGCGGTGGGTCGCCGCCGTGGATTAAATGTGGGCGGCGGCAACGACGAACGCGAACAAACCCTCAACCAACTTTTGGTAGAAATGGACGGCTTCGAGTCTAAACACGACATCATTATTTTGGCAGCCACCAACCGACCCGATGTGCTTGATCCTGCACTGTTGCGCCCAGGGCGTTTTGATCGCCAAGTTACCGTGGATGCGCCCGATGTGCGAGGACGCGAGCAAATTTTGCGAATTCATGCCCGCAAAAAACCCCTCGAGCCAGAAGTAGACCTCCAAGCGGTAGCCAAACAAACCCCAGGTTTTGTAGGAGCCGACCTCGAGAACCTGTTGAACGAAGCGGCACTGATGACCGCAAGATCGAAACGCAAAAAGATCTCCATGCGAGACATCTCCGAAGCCGCAGACCGCGTGGTGATGGGGCCAGAGCGCAAGTCTCGAGTGGTCACACCCAAAGACCGCAAAGTCACCGCCTATCACGAGGTAGGCCATGCCATTGCCGCCGAATCGCTGCCGCACGCAGACCGCGTTCACAAGCTGACCGTGGTTCCACGGGGCCGCGCGGCGGGCTACATGATGCCCGTTCCCGAAGACCGGATGCACTACACCGAAAACGTTTTGCTGGACAAGATTGCAGTCTTTTTGGCGGGTCGCGCTGCCGAGGAAGTGATCTTCAAGGATGTGTCTACGGGGGCTTCCAACGATTTCCAACGGGCCACCCACATTGCCCGCAAAATGGTGACAGAGTGGGGCATGAGCAAAATTTTGGGCAAAGTGGCTCACTCGAGCGAAAATGAAAACTATTTGGGCGGCGGAACCGAGCGGGGCAGCTACTCCGAAAGCACCGCCGAACGGATTGATGCCGAGATCAAAAGCATTTTGGACGGTCAATATGCTAGGGTTCTCGCTTTGCTCAGCGACAACGAACACAAGTTGCACTGGATTGTAGATGAACTGATCACTCGAGAGACGCTAACAGGCGAAGAATTCCGCACCTTGCTTTCTGGAAAACGCCTCGAGCCACTGGATAACGGGATACCCAGAAGTACCGATACCGATTTACCAGGAATTGGCGGTTTGTTACCCAGTTGAGTTTTTGCTAAACAAATAAGGGAAAGGCGCGTAAAATGCCTTTCCCTTCATTTTATGGCTCGAAGATTATGGCTCGAGGATTATGGCTCGAGGGTTATTGAATCACCCAACCAAAAAAGTAATCCAGTTGTTTTGCAAATAATATTCACAACGATACTCGAGACGGATAACAGATTACAGAGATCTACTTTACGGTTCTCGAGACTTGGTTTTTTCTTCGTCGCGGCGCAATTTATATCCCAGAATATCGATATACATTTTGGAACGGTGCTTAAAACCTTCCCAAAAACCACGTTTTTCTTCTTTCATCACTTGACTCAGGCCGCGCAAGGTTATAAAATTCCAGCGAATTTTGGTTTTTTTCAAATGGTCGGTGATGGCGGGTTCGGGCCAGCGTTCTTCGGCAAGGCGTGGAACCTCGAGCATCCATTGGCGCTTGCAGGCCCGTTGCCCACTGAGATGTGGGGTCACTTTGTTACCAAAGTCGGTCAGAGCGCCGCCCTTTTCAAAAATTCCGATGGTCATGTCTAGTTCGCCGCTCAGTATAGGCTCGAGCAGTAAGTCCAAATGTTCGCGGCTGAGGCCCAGCAAATCGGCATCTAGGAGCAAGATGTATTCGGCATCGGTGGCCTGCAAGCCCGCAAAAGTGGCAGCACCTTTGCCGCCGTTGGGTTGCAAATCCACCACCGTGGCTCCAGTAGCAGTGGCCCGCTCTACGGTGCGGTCTTCGGAGCCATCCGAAACCACCACCACTTCACATCCCAAAACCTGAACTGCGTGGATCACGGTTTGGATGGTGTCTTCTTCATTGAATGCGGGGATGATCACCGCTAAAGATGGTTTGGTGGGCTTTGGATTGCTCGAGCTGAACATTGAAGTCATTCTAGCGGAACAACCGAGTCAAGTCACCCAACAGCACCAACAGCATAAATAAGGTCAGGAACGAAAACCCTACAAAGGTGACAAGGTTTTCTTGCTCTGGAGCGAAGCTGCGTCCCCTTAAGCGCTCGAGGATTGCCAACAAAATACGCCCGCCGTCCAGCCCGGGAATCGGGAGCAAATTGAGAATTGCCAAACTTAAATTGATGATGATGGCAAACCACAAAATCCCGCCAAAACCCAAGCTATCAAACATTCTTCCCGCCACTTGGCTCGAGCCAACAGGCCCCACCACTCCAGAGTTGGGATCCAGTGGAGCGCTAAATACCTTGACCACCGAAGATAAAAAGCCCGTTACCGAGTTGGGAATGGTTTTGACCGCAAAACTGCTGGCCTCGAGTAAGGCAGCAAACACATTGTCGAACTTTTGTACGGTGATGGTGCGCTGGGGGCCGTATTGCACCCCAAATTTTTTGCCCGCTTGCGGAACCCAAGAGACGGTGATCTCGAGGGTAGTTTTGGCCCCAGTGTTCCCGCTCGAGCGTTCCACGGTGTAGCGGTGGGTTCCGCCTTTTCTCAGACTGTCTTGCAAACGCAGGTAGCCTGGCCTTGCCGCGTCATCAACTTGCTCGCTGATCGGTAGCACTTTGCCATCAATCTTGCTGATCACATCATTATCGCGGAATCCTGCGGCTTTGGCAGGTATGCCCACCACTTGATAAATTTGAGCTTTGGAGGTGTCCTCGAGGGTAGTTTTTGCGCCTTCGGTAACGTACATTCCGGTTAAAAGTAAAATCGCCAATACAAAGTTGGAAACTGGCCCCGCCAGCAAAATCGCAATTTTCCCTCGAGTGCGAAGTGCGGCAAAACCGTGTTTGGGTCGCTCGAGCTGACCGCTGCTTTCTTCATTTGCCATGCCGTCAATTTCCACATAGCCGCCCAACGGCAAGGCGCTCAGCCGCCACTCGGTATCTTTCCAGACTTTGCGGGCCACAATCGGCCCCATGCCCACCGAAAACGCCTTCACCCGCACCCCTTGCAGTTTTGCCAAAGCATAGTGAGCCAGTTCATGCAAAATAACCGCTACCAAAATCACTGCCAACCAAATGAGGAATCCCATGCGGCTATTGTACTGGGTTCAGATGTGTTTCTTTTGTGGGATGGGGTGCTGGGTATCGGGAAATCCCTCGAGCCTTTAAAAAATCCCCTCGAGTCAACAGGGAGTCAACAGGGAGTCAACAAGCCGCCAACAAGAACTAAAAAATTCCTCCCAAACGCTCGAGGGAGGAATTTTTTTGGTTGCTACTTTACGCGAGTTTAAGTGTTTAGGCCCATGTGATCAAAGCCAGCTCGAGCTTGTTGGATAGCTCGGCGCGGAAAGGAATCACTCGAGCGCCAATATTAAATTGCCCGTTGCTCGAGAGGATGACATCGGCGGCGTATTCGGCCCAGCCATCGTTTTCGCTGACCAAAGTCAAAGGTGTGGTCTGGAAATCCTCGCTGCCTTGGCGCTCGATCACTGCTTCGACCAATAGATCTTGAGCGGCAATGCTGTTGGTAAACACTCGAGCTTGCACTTTCACAGGGTCGCCCACTTTGGAACCCACAGGGGCTTCGCTGAAGGCTTCGATGGTCACACCGTGCCAGTTCCATTTGGTGTCATTTTTCCATTGGGCCAAAGATTTCGCCTCGGCGTAGTGGTCGCTCGAGCGGGTCACTCCTTGCGCCCACAAGGGCAAATAGTATTGCTCGGTGTAGTCGATCACTTGGCGCTGCATCGAGAATTTGGGGGCCACGGTTTTGATGGCGTTGCGAACCATGCCTTGCCAGCGGGCGCGTAGACCATTTTCGTCGCGTTCATAATAGGCAGGAATGATCACTTTCTCGAGGGTTTCATACATCGAGTAGGCATCAAAATCATCTTGGGCCGCTAGGCTGGTAAATTCGCGCTCGTCTCCGATGGCAAAGCCGTTGGTTCCATCAAAGGATTCGCACCACCAGCCGTCCAAAATCGAGAAGTTCAGTGCGCCGTTAAAGCTGGCCTTCATCCCAGAGGTTCCCGAAGCCTCGAGCGGGCGGCGGGGGTTGTTCATCCAGATGTCCACCCCTTGCACCAAGTGGCGGGCCACTTTCATGTCGTAGTTCTCGATGATCACAATTTTGCCCGCCAAATCGGGGTCTTGGGCAAAGCGGTAAATCGCTTGGATAAACTGCTTGCCGGGGTTGTCAGCGGGGTGGGCCTTGCCTGCAAAGACAAACTGCACAGGGCGCTCGGCATCGGACAGGATGCGCTTGAGGCGGGCCAGGTCGCTAAACAACAAGGTGGCGCGTTTGTAGGTAGCAAAGCGGCGGGCAAAACCGATGGTCAGGGCGTGCGGATCGAGTACTTGATCGGCACTGGCAATGCGGGCAGCGCTGGCCTCGTGGCGGGTGTACTGCACTTTCAATTTGCCGCGCACAAAGTCGATCATTTCTTTTTTCAGATTGTGGGTGGTTTGCACCAAATCGGCATCAGGGATTTTATCCAGTGCGTCCCACATGCTGCGGTCTTCCAGTTTTTCGGTCCAATCTTTGGGCAACACCGTGCTATACAGATCGCGCAGTTCTTGGGCCAAAAAGGTCAGGGTATGTGCGCCGTTGGTGACATGCCCAATCGGGACTTCTTGATAAAAGGCTCCAGGGTACAAGAAGTTCCACATTTTGCGCGAAACCTCGCCGTGCAAGGCCGAAACCCCGTTGGCAGCTCGAGAGAGGCGCAAAGCCAGCACGGTCATCGAGTAGGTTGGCCCCCAGGCTTGGGTGTGGTTGGCAATGCCCATAAAGTCGTCGTAGCTAATTTTGAAGGTCTCAAACCACTTGCCAAGGTACTTACCCACCAGCTCGAGCGGAAAGGCATCGTTACCTGCAGGAACGGGAGTGTGGGTAGTGAAAATCGCGTTTCCAGCTACGGCTTCGCTGGCTTCCCAGAAGGTCAGGCTCAAGTCGGCTGCCATCAGTTCGCGGATGCGCTCGAGGCCCAAAAAGGCCGCGTGGCCCTCGTTCATATGGTACACACCGATGTCTTCTTGAATCACCCGCAGGGCGCGGATGCCGCCAATGCCCAAAACCATCTCTTGCTGAATCCGCATCTCTTGGTTGCCGCCATACAAACGTGCGGTCAGCTCGCGGTCTGCCTCCGTATTTTCGGGTAGGTTGGTGTCCATCAAATACACTGGAATGCGGCCCACATTCAGCTTCCAGACCTTGATCTTGACCACGCGCTCGAGCAGGGTAATTTGCACCACCACTTCTTTACCTTGGGGGTCCAAAGCAGGCTCGAGGGGCAGGGTTTGGAAATCCAAAGTTTCGTAGCTCTCTTCTTGCCAGCCGTCTTTGTTCAGGGTTTGGATAAAGTAGCCCTGATGATAGACCAAGCCCACCGCCACAAAGGGCAAGCCCAAGTCGGAGGCACTTTTACAGTGGTCGCCCGCCAGCACACCCAAACCGCCCGAGTAAATCGGCAGCGATTCGGCGTAGGCAAACTCGGCGCTGAAATAGGCCACCTTGCCAGGAACTTTCACTTTTTTGTTGCTGAACCAGGTTTTCTTGGCTTTCATATAGGCATCAAATGCCTTGATCACCGCGTCGTAGCGCTTGAGAAAATCCTTATCCGCAGCCATTTCCTCGAGGCGGGTATGGTCAACCTCGAGCAAACTGCGAACAGGGTTATGGTTATAGCGCTCCCAAATACCCAAATCCAGTGATTCAAAAAGGCCCCAAGCCAACGGAGTCCAGCTCCAGTACAGGTTGTAAGCCAACTCCTTCAAGCGCTCGATACGAGCAGGAAGCGAAGGGGCGACGGTGATTTTAGCGATAACGTTCATGAGTCCTCCAAGGATACGCATCCCCTCGAGCGACCACATCCCAGATCATGTTTGCTTCATGGTGATCTTTGGGGTGGGCCATTTGGCTTGGGGTTACGCGGGTATTGAGATAGTCCGTTCTAACTTCAGAATCATAAAGCATCATAAACAAAAAATGTTGAAATTTGTACAGTAAAAAGAGTGTTTTTGCAGTGTGGCAAACAATTCTCTATTACAAGATTCATTTGAGAATTTGAAAAAAGATCAACATAAACCGCGCTCGAGTGAAAAAAATTTATTTGGCTCGAGTTACACACGATTCGATTTCTTAACTGGGAAAAATTGTCTGACTCGAGCTTTTGGTTTGTACAGCGAACTGATTAAGTTCTGGCAAAATGATTTGACTAGGTTTGTGAAATTTGCAGAATAGCCTAGTACATTGGGTTATACGTGTGGCACAGCCCAAAAAAATCCGCCCGAGGCTGGCCTCAAGCGGATGGTGCATTGTCTTTACAAATTGGAAGCAATTCCAAAGTTTGGCGCTTGGTGTGTTCTTAGATTTGTGCCAAATCTAATCAAGAACCTAAATCGAGATCGGGACATCCACCCCAAATTCTGCCAAGGCAGTACGGATGGCGGTGGCATCGATTCCCGCTCGAGCGTGAATACTCGAGACTTCGGCGTGTTCAAAAAATTCGTCTGGAATGCCCAAAATCTTGACGGGAACTTTGGAACCCAGGCTCGAGAGCGCTTCTAAAATGGCACTGCCCAAACCACCCGCCGCCGCATTATCCTCCACAGTGACAATTCCTTTGGTGGTTTTGCTGATTTCGGAGAGCATTTCCAAGTCCAGTGGTTTGAGAAAGCGGGCATTGATCAGGCCGACTTTGGCATCTTTGGGCAGTTCCTCGAGCGCCTTAACTGCATACTCGAGGGTTTTTCCTGCCGCCAGCACCACATATTCGTTGCCTTCGCGCAGCCGTTCCCATTTTCCCCACTCGAGGGCAGGCCACACTCCTTCTTGCACTTTTTCGGTGTTGCCCCGTGGGTAGCGAATGGCAATCGGGCCGCCGCGTTTCATACCTGCCTTCAGCATCCCCCGCAGCTCGAGGGCGTTTTTGGGAATGCCAATGCCCATATTGGGGATCAGGCGCAGGTAGCTAAGGTCGTAAACTCCGTGATGGGTGCTGCCATCGGCCCCGACCATGCCCGCACGGTCTATGGCAAAAACTACGGGCAGGTTTTCAATTGCCACATCGTGAATCACTTGGTCGAAGCCGCGCTGCAAAAAGGTGCTGTAGATCGCCACAATCGGGCGCATTCCCTGCAAGGCCATGCCCGCGCCCACCGTCACTGCCACATCTTCGGCAATGCCCACATCCAAATAGCGCTGCGGGTGAACTTTGCTGTACTGCACCAACCCCGAACCCTCGCGCATGGCGGGGGTGATCACAAACACGCGAGGGTCTTCTTTGGCAAGTTCGGTGGCAGCGTCGCCAAAAGCGGCACTCCAGCCGTAGCCGCTTGAGGCCGAGGTTTCACCTTTTTCCACATCGAATTTGGGCGGCCCATGCCATTTAATTGGGTTTTGCTCGGCATATCCTAGCCCTTTGCCTTTTTTGGTGATGGCGTGCAAAATGGTTGGCCCCTCGAGGTTGGAAAGTCGCTCGAGCAGATAGGTCAGCTCCTGCACATCATGCCCATCCACTGGCCCCACATAGCGCACACCCATCGCGTGAAAAGGATTTTGTGAATTAGGGTCAAAAAAGGTGCGGGCGCTGTCCTTGGCTCGAGATAAAATTTCGGTCAGCGGGCGACTGATTTGGGCCAAGGCTTTTTTGCTGGCCCCTTCCGCCTCCTGAAACCACGGCTGCACCTGCAAAGTCCGCATAAACTTATTCAGCGCCCCCACATTTTCCGAAATGCTCATCTCGTTATCGTTCAGGATGATGATCATGTTCTTTTGGGTAAAGCCAATTTGGTTCAGCGCAGCCAAAGCCATGCCCCCGGTCAGGCTGCCGTCCCCGATCATGGCAACAATTTTATAGTTCTGGCCCAAAGAATCCCGTGCATAAGCCATGCCCAAGGCATTTGCCAAACTGGTCGAGGCGTGACCCACAGTAATGGCATCGTGCGGAGATTCGGATACCTTGGTAAAGCCCGACAACCCGCCTTCTTTGCGAATGGTGGGCATTTGATCTTTACGCCCCGTCAGAATTTTGTGGGCGTAAGCTTGGTGTCCTACATCAAACAAAATGCGGTCCCTTGGGCTATCGAGTACGTAATGCAGCGCGGTGATCAGCTCCACCGCGCCCAGGCTCGAGGCCAAATGTCCACCGCCCAACGAACACACCCGAATGATTTCTTTACGCAGTTCGCTTGCCACAATAGGCAACTCGTCTAATCGCAATTTTTTCAGGTCTTCTGGACTGTGGATCGAATCGATTAACACCACAAACCTCCTTTTATGCTTGCTCGAGGGATACTTTACTTTTGACTCGAGGGATATTATTATTTTTAACTCGAGGGATGATTCTTACTTTTAGCTTTTGCGGACTGGGCGGGTTTAAAACTCGCCCCTACTTTGGTTCTTTAAATGAAGTCTCGAGGGTAAACACTTTAACAGGGGCTTTTAAAATTTGTGCTGAGCAATACCATATTTTCTGCGGTTTTAATTTCGCCCACATACGGTACAAAGAGTAAATCTTGTGACTCACTAAAGAGCGTTTTGGCATCCCCTGCAATCTGGCGATTAACCAACCAAGCATTGTAACTGTTACCATTTAAATTCACTTGGCGCTGCTCGAGAACAGTGAACGTATAGTTACCCGAGGTCTTGACCAAATCTTTGACCCCTTCATAAGAAACCGTGATATTAAAGTTTCCACGCCATTTGAGGCCCGCCGCCCAAGCACTGCTCGCGGGGTACTCTTTCATGGGTGGGGTGATTAGAATTTGTGCGCCTGGTTTGCTAAAACCGTGCAAATAAACGCCATCACTTTCAAAAGTACGGTACCAAGTTTGCTCGGTTCCGCGTCCCAGTTGATCAAACGCATAAACCCGCTCTTCGTTGAACAGCGTTGGCCCCCTCGAGACTCGCTCGAAGGGGGGTTTATCGGCAGTATCTCCAGACAGGATATATTGCCACTTCAAGCCCAATTCTTTGGGGTAAAAGCTAACTGTGGTGGGTGGTGCAGAGGTGGGTTCTGTGATGGGCGGCTTGGCAGGTGGCGTTTGTGCCGCAGGAACACAGGCGGTTATCAAACTACCCAAGGCCAGCAAGGGGACAATTTGTAAGGCTCGAGCGGATTTTATATTTTTGTGTACAGGTTTATTTTGCACAGGTTTATTTTGCACAGGTGTATTTCGCACAGGTGTATTTCGCACGGTTGTTTTAAGCATAGTGACCTCGAGGGGACAAAACTGTCATTCTGGTTGATTTTTGGGCTGATTTTGAAGTCATTTCTGCCAGTACCTTCCAGCATAGACATTCCAACCTGAAGATGGATGATGGTTTTCTTGAGCTTTTACCCAAGTCCGTGCGCTCGAGCCTAAACGTTTGAGCATTCACCGAGCGATCACCCAGTCATATCACGAAAAGAGCAGCAAAATGCCCCTCGAGCGTGAGGGGCATTTCAGCCGTCCAAAATTCCCCAAGATTTGTCCAGAATTAAAATGATCTGGCATTTATTTAGGGTTTATCTGGTATTTATCTGGTATTTATTTGGTATTTATTTGGTATTTTCTACAGCAGTGATTTTCATCAAAACAAAAGCAATGCTACGAATGGTACCACCATCATCAAACAACGAATCGTTGTAGACATAAAGTGAACGGGTAAAATTGGCTTTAGCGGGAATACGCACGGTTCGTTCATAAACATCCAACTCTTGGCCCTCTTTATCAAAGGAAGTGAGTCGCAGTGTAACATTGACTGCTTTTTTGTTGGTATTACGCAATTTGGCGATGAAGTCACCATAGGTGTTGGTAGGAATGGCATCGGGGTTCAAAACTTCCACACCATTCATAAAGGTGGAACCATTGACTCCATCTTCATCGGCAAGCGGATTGCCGTTCATGGCAGTCATGTAGGCATTGCGGCTATCGACGTTACTGCCTTGGGGAACTACACGAAAGAGAGAGACCGCAGCAAAACCACCTTCTGTACCACATTTATAGACGACATCGACAGCTACATCCGCAGACTTGCCCAGGGGGTCTGTCCAAATGATGTTATCAAAGCTGACTTGTGAATTGCTTTGAGCGGGAACATAACCCGCTTGGTTTAAAGCCTGATAAACCTGATTCATGGCTGTTACCCGACCATTGGCAGCGAAGGCACAACGAACCCCATAAAATGCACTGGGGATAAAACGGTTGGGCATGATGGCAAGTGGGCCTGTTTTGAAGCTATCGGTAAGGCGTTGTACCGCAGCATTACTCATTTGCCGCTGATCCAATTGAAAGGTAGCAGGGTTGGGAAGGGCCAATTCGGACACGCTCGAGGCTGCTTGGGCTGCGCCAAAAGCCAGTAGGCTTCCAGCAAACAACATTTTTATGGACAAGGTGTTCTTCACGATTCCTCCCGAAAATTAAGCTCACAGTTCTAAAATTATGGTCATCATAGCATGACCCTTATCGGGCTTGATCGGAAAAAGTTGGCATGATGTTGGTAAATGATCCGTTGTGCGTTGTCCGTTGTTCGCTGGGTGATTCATAGTTCGTAAATGCGAAAGGACGAGCCAGTGGCCCGTCCCATTGAGAGATTGGTTTTTTTGGTGAAAAGTCTCGTGTAGAAGTCATTGCAGATTCAACTTGACATTGAATTCCTCGAGCTTTTTCCTGCACTCTCGCACTCTCGCATAGCGATCCTACATGCCCATTTCTTTTTTCATTTTAGCCAAAGCATCCTCGACTTCAGATTTTTTACCCAATTCGGCAAGTTGAGAATCCAAATCGCCACCCCTGCGAAGTTCGCTCATGGCTTTAGACTTGTCTTCCATGCCTGCCACTCGTTTTTCCATTTCGTCGAAGGCCGCAGAAGCACCCTCGGCTTTGTCGAAACCCGAAACCCGCTCGAGCTTTTGCGTGGCTTCGGCGGTTTGCTGGCGGGCTTGCAGGAGTTCTTTTTTGGCTTCCATCTCGGAAATCTTTTGATCCAGCGCGTGCAACTGGGTTTTAAGTTCTTCGATGGTGCTGGCATTTTGGGCGACTTGGTTCTCAAAACCTGCCGCCACCTGCTCGAAGGTACTTTTGCGGTTCAGGGCTTCGCGGGCCAAGTCTTCACGGCCCATTTTCAGTGCGTCGCGGGCTTTGCCGTCGTACTCTTCGGATTGCCTGCGGTTCATGTCCCGCTCGCGTTCGATCTTGCTTTGCTGGGCCATCGCTTCGGCAACCTCGTTGCGGGCATCTTGGTAGGCTTCACGCATATCGCGCAGGGCTTGCTCGATAATCAGCTTGGGATCCTCGGCTTTGGAGATCAGTTCATTGATGTTGGCCTTCAGCAAGCGTCCGATACGATCTAAAATCCCCATGATGTTCTCCTTAGTTTTGCTCGAGTGGATTGGTGATACATCTATAATACGCAGACTCGAGTGAAAAGTTTCTGAAGAAAAATGGAGAATAATTCGCGCTCGAGAACCAAACAAGTTTAGGTTTTCTTAATCCCCAAAAGGTTGGCTCGAGATAAACAAAAAAAGAGATAAACAAAAAAATAAAAAAAGAGGTGAGCCAAAAGCCCACCCCTCGAGTGCATGATTCAAGTCAATGATTCAAAACCAGCTCAGCTAAAATGCTCAACGCTGCTTACCCGCTGTTCAATCGGCAGATAATGCTGATCCACTGCACCGGTATATAAGGCTTGGGGGCGCAGCAATTTGTTATTTTGGGTGTACTCGATCACGCTGGCGGCCCAACCCGAAATGCGGGCTAGGGCAAAAATCGGGGTAAAAAATTCTTTGTCGATGCCCAAATCCGAATACACCACCCCGCTGTAAAAATCCACATTGGGATAAATACCCTTGCTCGAGAGCCGCTCGAGAACGGTGGTTTCGATCACCTCGAGGATTTGGTAATAGTGGCTTTTACCTTGTTTGTCGGCAACCAGCGCGGCATAATCGCGCAAAACGCGGCTGCGCGGATCAAAGAATTTGTAAACGCGGTGGCCCACCCCCATGATCTTTTCTTTGCGGTCCAGTTTGGCATGTACATAGTCGGCGGCTTTGGCAGGGTCGCCAATCTCGTCCAGCATATCCATCACCGCTTCGTTGGCTCCGCCGTGCAGGGGTCCTTTCAATGCGCCAATGGCAGACACCACGCTCGAGTACATATCGGACAGGGTGCTAGAGGTTGCCAGTGCGGTAAAGGTGGAGGCATTCATACCGTGATCGGCGTGCAGCACCAAAGCGATGTCGAACAAACGCGCCTCTTCTGGAGTGGGTTCTTTGCCGTGCAGCATATACA
>JANYFS010000571.1 GCA_025359705.1 Deinococcales bacterium
AGGATTGCTGAACTTCAAGGATTCCCACTGATTATTGACGTGTATCACACCAGTGAATATTTGGAGAAAGTGATCAAAGCTGCCCAGTGGACGGATGAACAACGTATTGCTGAACAGAAATCGCTGCTGCGTGGAGAAATCGACATCAAGGGTTGGTTAAAAAGTCATTTACCCAAAGTTGAGAAACGGTCGTATTTGGCCCGAAGAGGCTCAAGTTGCGGTGAAGTATCTCGAGGAACGGGTGTCGCACATGGAGTATCCAAGGTATAAGGCTCGAGGGTGGCCTATTGGATCTGGACAGATCGAGGGAATCAATAAGAGTGTGATTGGACATCGTATGAAGCGATCAGGACAACATTGGTCACGTATAGGAGCTGCGGGAATGGCAGCCTTGCGTGCAAGACATTATTCTCGAGGGGTTCCCCTGTGTTCTTTTGAACACCTTCGTCGTGTTGCTTTTCCTACCTCGCAGATTTGAGTTACACCCATCTCCTACCCTTGCAATTCAAGTTTGAAATTGATAAAGTTTGGTAGGGGGAAAGTTCTGTAGTAAGTCATACAGAAGAATCGTTAGAAATAACCACAGATTTTATAAAAAATTTAGAGGCCAAATCAACTAGCTGCCTCAACTAGTTCTATTCAAACTACTCAAAAAATATTCATCAATGACAATTTCCCCCAATTCACTGCGCATAGCGTTGTAAAGGGCTTAGCATTAAAAAGTGTTTTAAGCATCACTTTAGGACTTACGCGAAATAAATTCACATCTCGTGTGAGACGCATTTTCCCACCACACTCTTCTCAGAAGGCTTCAGATGGCTGAATGTCAAGGAGCGTTTCTGAGAGGCACTTTTCACGATTCCAACAGAATGGCGATTTGGGGTTTCGCGTAAGTCCTAACTTTTTACAATCTCAGCGGAAGCACGATTGGAAGCTTTATGTGAGTTCCATTACAGCATTTCTCCTTACATTGCAGATTAATTTCTATCATGAAAGCTTCATATTACTGCTTCGAAAAGAGGTGTTTCTCTCATGGTTCTACGGGTTTACTATGCATAGTTGAGAGAAATACTGTATCTTTTCTTGAAGTGCTGGTGACTCCTCCGAAAGCACTAGGCCCGTTTAGTTATATATAACCAAAAAGGGTGTTGGAGATTTTTCTCCATTGGCTACAGACCATCAATTTGATTCTGTAATGAATCTTATGACTATCAATGTTTTTAAGCTTGAGTTCTCATGAATATTAAATAAAGTAATATACTATCATTTGTAAACCTCTTGTACTTATAGTAAAAACCTGATATACTAGTTATATAGTCAATTTCAAGTAAATGCTTTACGAAAAATTAGAACAGTATCGCTTATATAGTAGGTGATACATACTTCTCAATTCGTTTAGATTTTTTGAATTCGTTTTTGACTAAACTCCCAAGATCTTGAGAAAACAGATCCGATAGATACTGCTTTATTCAAGATAAATAGTCAAATAGCTTAATTTTGACTAAATGGTTAATCGTGAACAATGTTGTGCTCAAGACTCTCGAGGGGTGTGCATAATGGCAATTTTTGGAGATTTTTCAGATTTACCTTTTCTCGAGGTAATGCGGGTACTTCGAGAGCGCCAAGGCCGCTTGGTGGTATATAGCGAAACGGGAAAGGTGTGTGGGATTTTTATCCATCACCGTGCCTTAATTGATCTGTGGTTTGGGGAAACCCAAGTGCAATCGAAGATCGAGGTACAACGATTTCTACAACAACTCAACTGCTTGAACGAAGGAAGTTTTGAATTCTTCAAACTTGCTTCTCCACCCCAGTCGGTGATTTTGGATATTCCACTCGAGGGTTTGGAGGTTTGGCTAGCTGCCGACTCCAAGGTTGAAAACCCACAAGAGCGGGATGCTCAAGAGATTCAGCGGTTACAAGATGCTTTTCCACATCCCGAAACCCGTTTGATCTTGACTAATCCCATTTCAGCCAATCTAAGTCAAGTGAGCTACGAAGCTTTGGAGGTTTTTTATCAAAAGCTGGGCAGCGAAAAAAACCAAGTTGGGCAGGCCCTCAAGCGGGGGATCAGTGCTGAGATGTTGGCACAATGGCTGGAGTGGCCGATCAAGCGTTGCCAACTCGAGCTGTACCGTTTGCAAGAAGTGGCTGTCCTCGAGACTCTACGGGTCTTTTCCCAACCCACGGCGCAATCCCAGATCCAGACCAAAACAGCAGAAAGATCTCAACGCAAAACGGGATTGCTGGCTCGTTTGCTGGGCGTATTGGGTTTTAACGGGTGAAATAGATGAGCGATTCAGAATGGCAAGACGACCTTGCCGAGCCGAGTGAACCTCTAAAGATTGTGGTTTCGGGGCCTGTTGGTGCGGGAAAAACCACCTACGTCCGAACCCTTTCCGAAGTTTTGATGCTAGATACCGATGTGGAAGCCAGCGAAGATATTGGAAAAAGCCATACTACGGTAGCTTTCGACTTTGGCACGCTCAATGTGGATGGTCACATGGTGCATCTCTATGGTACTCCAGGCCAAGAGCGCTTCGATTTTATGTGGGAGGTGTTATGTGAAGGTGCATTGGGATTAATCATGTTGGTAGCGGGGGATCAACCGAAAGATTTCCCCAAAGCCAGAGCAATTTTGGATTTTATCACCAGTCGCTACGATGTGCCTTTCATTGTGGGGGTTACGCATCAGGATCTATTGGTGGTTTGGGAGCCAGACGAAGTAGCCGCCTATTTACGTCTTCCACCCGAACATGTGGTGGGTTTGGATGCAACTGTCTTTTCCTCGAGTGTACAAACCCTGATCCGTTTGCTGGAGCTGGTTGAATCGCCGGTATCTCAGCTCATTTGAGTGGGTTTAAAGGAGTTCTAATATGAGTAAACAGACTGAGTTACAGCAAGCCCTCGAGTCTTTACGTATAGCACTCCCCGATTTGCGTGGTGCAATGATTGCTTCGGTGGACGGCTTACCTATTGTCAAGTCTTTTGCCGATGGTGTAGATGCTAACCGTGTAGCAGCGATGGCAGCCACTGCACTGGGTTTAGGTAAGCGCATTGGAGATACCCTAGGCACAGGCGAATTAAATGAGACCAGTGTAAGTGGTACCGACGGTCAAGTTTTTATCTATACTGCGGGCAAAAAAGGTGTACTAGCCATAGTTGCGCCTGCTGGAACCAATGTAGGTTTGCTGCATATGGAAGCTCGAGATATGGTCGAAACCATCAAAGCAGTGCTTTAGTCGCTCGAGTTCATAATCTGATTATATATTTTTGATTTGAATTCATTTGATGTGGGAGGTCTATATGTAGAAGTAGAAAAGTACATTGGGACTAATCTTGTTGGTAGTAGGAAATCAACCCCACAATTTTCCTAAAACTAGAGCAATTTTACGTCTTCCACCCGAACATGTGGTGGGTTTGGATGCAACTGTCTTTTCCTCGAGCGTACAAACCCTGATCCGTTTGCTGGAGCTGGTTGAATCGCCGGTATCTCAGCTCATTT
>JANYFS010000008.1 GCA_025359705.1 Deinococcales bacterium
CGGCGTTACGTTTATCCCCTTTCGGGCCGTGAAGAAGGGCGTTTGCAAGCCGAAAGGCACCAGATTCAGCTTGCGCTGTACCAAAATTACGCTCAGGTTTATGCCGCCCCACCCTATACGCTCGAGCGCAACCCCCTGCACCCACAAAGGTTTTTGGCGTACCTCGAGCGTATAGGGTGGGGCGGCGTAAACCTGAGCGTAATTTTGGTACAGCGCAAGCTGAATCTGGTGCCTTTCGGCTTGCAAACGCCCTTCTTCACGGCCCGAAAGGGGATAAACGTAACGCCGCTCGAGCAATAGATAATTCAGCTCGAGCAGGCGTTTTTCCAGTTGGTCACGCTGTTGTTTCAGATTAAGCGTCGGGTTTACAGCAATCGGTTCGTCTTCGGGATGTTCAAAAGCAGGATCAAGCAGATCTTTGGCATTCCAGCTCGAGCGCTCCAGCAATTCCCCCCCCTCGAGCGTCCAAACGCGGTTGGCTACCGAATCGGCAAAACGCCTGTCGTGGGTGACAATAATCACCGCGCCAGGATAGGCCAAAAGTGCATCCTCGAGCGACTCGAGGGTTTCCACATCCAGATGGTTGGTGGGTTCGTCCAGCAGTAAAATGTCGGCCCAAAGCTCGGAAATCAGGGCAAGACCCGCCCTCGAGCGCTCCCCTCCCGACAATTCTTCGGGTATCTGGTCCCAATAATCCGCCCCAAAACCATAGCGCCCCAAAGCCTGCACTGCATTGGGGTGGCCTAAACGACTTGCGAGCTGGGCCAAAAGTGCTTTGCCCTGCTGCAAACCATGCCACTCTTGATCCAAATAAGCGACCTTGGCCCCCCCTTCAAAATGTAATTCGGAAGCGGGGTTGCTCGAGTGCAACTGGCCCAGCAGCAGCCGCAGGAAAGTGGTTTTGCCCGCGCCGTTAGGGGCCATGAGTGCGATTCTGTCGCCTTGGCGGACGCGGAAGGATATGTTTTTGAGGATGGGTGGGTGGGTCTCTACGCGTTTACCCTCATAACCAAACTCCAAACTCCGCCCCCACAGCAACAATTTGGCCTTCGCCGAACCCGACAGCAGTTTCATGTACAAGCGCCGTTCGGCAAGCGGAGCTTCGAGGGGTTGAAGGCGTTCCACGCGGGTTTTTACACCACTCGAGCGCGTTCCCCAGCGGTCTAGGCGACTGGCGGATTGCTCGAGGCGAGTCTGTTCGCGCAGGGTTTGGGCGCGGGTTTTTTGCAGTTGTCGCCACTCGAGGGCGCGGGTTGCCAAGGTTTTTTGGTAGCCGCCCTTGTACACCCGAATTTCACGGGTTTCGCCAGAAGCCTCGAGATGGGATGCGAGATGGGACGCAAGGTATTGCTCGATCCACCACGAGGTTTGGGCCACCGCGTCCAGCAAAGCGCGGTCATGCGAGGTGAAAATCACCGTGCTATTTAGGGATTTTAGGTAGCCCTCGAGCCATAAGCGCATAGCAATGTCCAGATGGTTGGTAGGTTCGTCTAGCAGTAGTAAATCTGGCTTTTTCAGCAGGGTTAAAGCCAAATTCAGACGGGTTTTTTCGCCCCCCGAAAGCGAGGCCGCTTCGCGCTGTACAAAGCTGGAGAGCTGCAAAATATCCAGCATTTCGGCGGCTTCTTGGGGCCAGCGGTAGCCACCTTGGGCTTCAAACTGTTGTTGCAAAAGGCCGTAGCGTTCGAGGGCGGCAGCATCCTGCAAATTCCGCTCGAGGCTGCGAAGTTCCTGCTCGAGATGGGCATACGGAAAGCTGGCTTGCACCACTTGGGACACGTTTTGATTGGCTGCAAACTGCGGGTGCTGGCTCAAAAAACCAATTTGCAGATCTGGGGCCAGCCACAAAAAACCCTGCTCGAGCGGCAACTGCTTCACCAAAAGCTCGAGCAGGGTAGTTTTTCCTGATCCATTGCGGCCCAATAATGCAATTTTTTGACCCTGAGCCAAGGTCAGTTCTAATTTGGGGAATATAAGTTTTGCTCGAGCGAAACTCCCCTCGAGGGTGAGGATGGTAGACATACCCACAGTTTAACGGCTGAGGTGGTGAACTACGTCATTTTAACTACCATAAGTACATGATCATAAGTACATGATCATAAGTACACCAAATCTTCTATACTAAATCATTTGGCTTGCCCGCGCACGCACTTTTTGGGGCAGCAGTTCGCCTTGCAATTCTTCGAGTAGCAATTCGATGCGTTTCTCGGTTGTGTCAGGATTATTGCTCAATTTTAGCAATTGCTCGAGGTTATATAAAGCCATAGTTTTGACTTTTTCTTGTTGATACAAAGTGATTACCCGTTCGAGTAGTGTCGTTTGCAAAATAAGTAATTGGTTACGTATTTCATTACACCAAGCGCCTTTCAGATCTGCCAAAGGTTCGCCATATAGGTTAATTGCACGTTGTAACAAGTTGGATCGGTCTTGCTCGAGGGCATATTCAGCAAGGTTACGGTAGTTTTGAATATCGTAATCGATTCGCAATTTAGGCTTGATGCTATAGCACCCACCTTGATGTTGAATAATGTCCTGATCAAATTGCCTACGGGTACGGTGCAACGTACCATGCAACCTCGAGAGTGCGGTTTCAGAATCCAAGTCGGCCCACAATGCCTCTCCTAGCTCGAGGGAAGAAGCGCTACCTTTTTCGAGTAAGTAAAATACAATCTCGAGTCCTTTGGCAGTGCTGCAAGACAACGGTTCATTTTCATAGGCAATTCCCAAAGAATCAAAGCCCCTAGCTTGCAATTTATTCATATATTTGACGGGAATGGTAATGGGTTGAAGTTGCCTCCGTCGGGCCAAGCGAATCTTGACCGTTTGAATCAATTCAGCGGGCTGAAATGGCTTAACAATAAAGTCGTCTGCTCCACCCAGCATCGCATTTCGCACTTCATGCATCATATCCAGGGTGTACAATCCAATAAACACCGTATGATCATAGAGGCTATTTTTTCGCATAAATTCTAAAAGTCCTAGACTTGCCAGAGCGAACTTATACATATCACAAATAATCACATCTGGGGCGACTTGTTTTAGTACAGCGTAGGCTTCCTCGGTGTTCTTACACACCGAAAGGGTATAGGCTTGGCTATGCAGATCAGACTCCAGAAAAGAGCGAGTTATCAAGTCGGGTTCCATCACTAAAATATGTGTCATGGCGAGTCATCCTTTGAGAAAGTGCAAATCTTAAAGCTCGAGAGGCGATAAAGGAATAACTGATCTTTGCGAGCATATCTGCCTAATTTAAAATAATGTACCGATGAAAAAATTAG
This sequence comes from Deinococcales bacterium, assembly GCA_025359705.1. Taxonomy (GTDB): domain Bacteria; phylum Deinococcota; class Deinococci; order Deinococcales; family Deinococcaceae; genus JACMOA01. The sequence continues at coordinate 3,279 of JANYFS010000008.1, forward strand.
GCAGCTCTTAGTCAGCTCGTGGGAATATAGAAACCACTGGAGCATTCGCCACTTGTACACGGCTTTTGGTACGAGGGCGAAAGATGGTATTGGGAGAGAAGGAAAGTGCAGCCTAAAACTCCCACCCAAATTCTACTCAAAAGCGTTTTGATGTTTGCTGTGGTTGCACTTTCCTTCTCTCCC
>JANYFS010000014.1 GCA_025359705.1 Deinococcales bacterium
GGAAAAAGCGCAATAGCAGGGCCGCCCCCCCTTGCGGGAAAATAGCACACATCGTCGCTGCGCCCCTCGATCCGCTCGAGTACCCGCCAGCTCGAGCCACACGGACAGGCTCGAGGGTCGAGTACCAAAATATCATTCAGGGCATAACGAATCATCGGTTGACTTTGCCGCCACAGGTCGGTGAGGATGGGGGGTTTTTGCGCCGCATGGGGGGAAAATTCCTCGAGTTGCACCGCCACGATGTCTTCTTGCAGGTGCAAACGACCTTGCACACAACTGGCAGCCAAAAAGCCTTCGGTGGCTTGGTAAATTTGGTGGACGGGTGCTTGAAACGTCACCTCGAGGGTCATTTGGTCGGTCACACTCAGGATTTCCGCCACCGCAATAATGCGACGGGGCCGAATGTGCAGTTGGTTTTGGTTGAAGGCAGCCGCCAAACGAACCAGCAAAGAGGGCGGCCCCACCAGCAAAGTAGGCTGAAAGGCGTTGAGCTGGGCAATCACACCCTCGAGAGGGCTGATCAGGTCAAAATAGCGAAACTGAATTGCCTTTCCCCGTCCCACATTGGCATACAAATTGCTGCTCGAGCGCAAGAAAAAAGCCACCCGCTCGGGCTGCACCGTATGCAACACTCGAGCCAAAATGGTTCCCGTCCAAGCGGCCTGCTCCGCCTCATTTACCAAAAAAATCCCGCGATGCCCCGAAGTCCCGCTCGAGAGACCCACCGTCACCCCGTGCAAAGTTGGGCTAAAATCCCGCTCTTGCTCGGCCCGCGTTGCCAGCTCGAGCGCCTGTTTTTTGCCGATTCCTACGGTGTTAAAGGTATCAAAATGCTGCATCATCATGTGGCGGTTGATGGTAGGCAGGTTTTGCCAGTCGGTGACATCGCAATTTTGCCAATGTTGGCGGTAAAAAGCCGAACGCTCGAGGGCGAAACGTACCCGCTCTTGGGCTTTGCGATTCTGAAACTCGAGCAGTTTTTCTCCCTGCAAGAGATGCTGTCGCAACCGTGCCTGAATGAAGTGATAGAGGATTTGGGGAAGGTTTGGCATGTTTTTCACTCGAGTGTGTTTATATCATGACACGGCAAAATCGTAATATCCGCTCGAGAGACATGTAAATCATGCAACTTGGTAATGGTTTGCAACGTTGCTTTGGGATCATCCACAAATAATAGGCTCGAGGGGTGGGGGAAAATATGTTTGGTGAAGTTTCGCCTGAGATAACAACCGTCTGCCGCGAAAAACACTGGGCCAGTGGTGGTTTGGGCCAGCAAACCCAATTGCCCCTTTGCGTGGCCTGGCAACTGCACCAAGCGCAATAAACCATCCCCAAACAGGTCGTGGGTTGGCCCGAATAAGCCCAAAGGTTCATCCAAAAAAGTGTTGATCAACTGGCTGCGTCCCTCGAGGTTTTGGGGAAGCAAAGCAGGCACAAAAGCCCGTTTCAATGCACCAAAACCTTGGCGGTGTTGCACATCCTTCAGTGCGGCCCCCCTACAAACCATTTGGGCATCAGGAAAATCCAGCAAACCCCCGATGTGGTCGGCGTGAAAATGCGAGATGATGATGGTTTTGATGTCATGGGTTTGCAGTCCCAGACGGTGCAACTGGTGTTTGACCGCTTGGCCCTCGAGCAGAAAAATGGGGGTGATGTGTGCGTAAATCGAAAAAGGGAAAGGTTTCATGGCCTCGAGAACACGGGGGGCATAACCCGTATCAAACAATAAAAAACCATGTGTAGGATGTTCGAGCAATACCGCAATGGCTGGGCATTTGATTTGTTTTTTTTGCCCACCCCGCAACATCAAATGTGCGGAGGCCAAGCAATAACCCGTATCCAACAAGTGATAAGAAACTCCATGATAATTAGTCACCCCTCGAGCCTAGAGTATTTTTTTGTGAAATAGATAGCTACAGGGTTCAATTAGATCACTCCATTTAAAAACGAACAACGAATAACTATTTAAACGTTCTGAACCGCGCAACCGTGGGGGTGAAATCTAGCAAACTGTGTCCGCACCACTCGAGCGAACCAATCACTAGAGCCACATCCAGCGCCCGCACACTCAGCTCGAGGGCCGAGGCCAAATTTCCCATGCTGGCGGTGCTAAATCGGTGTTCCATCCAGCCGTCGGGTCGTACACCGCTGTGTACCACATGCTCGAGGGAATCTTCGCAGTAGTTAGCAATGGCCTCGGGGGTAATCATTTCGGCGCGGTTTGCACCGTACAGCCGCAGGCGCAGCGGGAAAGGGACTTTGGAGGGCAACATATCGTAGCCACCTTTGAATTCATCCAAGCGCCAAACCACTTTCAAAATACCGCCATATGTTCCACTTCGCTCGAGGTTGGGCGCAGTTACAGAACCGCTTATAGGGTAACTGGGCAAAGAAAACAACAAATTCAGAGTATCGGCATGACCATAGCGACCCCGACGGCGCACGGTCAACCAACCCCGCTCGAGGGCCACTTGATAGCCTTGCTCGCGCAGCACGGGCAAGGTCAGGCTCGAGGAACTGGGTTCGCTGGCATTGGGGCGGTAGTCCAGCAAGTGGGGCAACGGAATGCCCGCCCGCAGTGGGCTATCTTGGGGCAAGGTGGCCTGATAACGGCGATACAACTGCTCGGCTTCGCTGTCCAGACCTGCACGGCGGGCATAATAGCAGGCCAAACCTGGGTCTTGCTCGGTCAAGAGATGGGCCAAATGGCGGCGGATTTCTTGGCGCACCGGTTGGGATAAGGTGCTTGCCAAGGTGATTCGCAGGCTCTCGAGGCGAAACTCGAAACGGGTGTGGGGCTGTTGCAGATCGCTAATCGCAGTCCAGTAGGGGAAGGCCAAGGTGCGGCCCACCTGAGCCTCCAGCAAAATTCCCCGCTCGAGGGCTTCATTCAAGCAGCCTCTGGGCGCACGAATGCCCATGCACTCGAGCAATTTTTGGGCCAAGGGTTCATCGAATACGGTATGTACCACACTCAGGTAACGCATGGCTTTTTGCAATTCGTCGGGCCAGCCGCCTGCTTCGCCCAAATAGCTATCCAAAATATCGGCGGGCAGGGCGGCTTCGCGCAAAAAGAGCATATCTTGCTCCAGCAAGGCAATTAAATGTTTGATATTGCCGTCGGAACGCTGCAACAATTGGTTGGCATAGGCCAAACGCGCCTCCCTCGAGAGGCTAGGGTCATGCTGTAGCAAACCGGTTTCCACACTCTCGAGGCTGAGCGAGCGCAATTGCAGATCCAAACGCTGGTGTATCTCGAGCCGACGGCTCAAAGAGCGGGACAATTCGCTGAGGCCATGCGATTCGTCACGGCTGAGTACCGTGACTAGCAGTCTGGGAACGTGCCTCAGCAAGAACTCCAGCAAGGTGGCAAATTCTACGGGTGCGACTTGGGCGTTTTCCACCACCATCAGCATGGGCCGCCCCAATTGGGCCATCACCGTTGCCACCCGAATCAAATCCTCCTCGAGCGGCCCAGGATTGAACAGCACCGCCCGCAACACCTCTTGCAAATGGCTCGAGACGTGATCTTGCAGGCTGGAGGCTAAACTTGCCAAAGCCAAACGGCTCGAGCGCACACTACTGATCTCGAGGGTGAGCCAGCCGCTGTACTGCGACAGCCAGCGGGCCAAATGGCTTTTGCCACTGCCACTACCGCCGCGAATATTGACCAAAAGTGGCCCCGCCATACTGCGCTCGAGCGCACTCCGCAGCAGGTTTTCCTCTTCGGGGCGGCTAAAATGCAAACCCGAAAAACTGCTCGAGGCAGGGGGTAAAACAGGAGCGTGTTCACCTTGAATCTCGATGCCCAAACGCTCGGCCTTGGCTTGAATCATTTCGGCGGCCTGTATCATTTTGCGCTTGAGATAATGCCCATGCATCCGCCGCAAAGCAGTCTCAATTCGGTCGGTCAGCAAGGTGGTTTGTTGGTACACCCAATCTCGGAAATCCGCCCCCCCCACTTCTTCCAATCCCTCGAGCGGCAAGCCGCGCAACTTGCTCAACCAATGGGGCAGATCCGCATCCTCAAAACCGATTTGGGTCTGAGATTCCCATAAATCCAAATCGGTATGCGCCCCCTCGAGCGACAATAATTGCACACTATTGGGAAACAGTTTTAAACCACTGGCCCGAATCCGCGACAGCTCCACCCGCAGATTTTGCCTCGCCTCGAGGTTATCCCACAGCAGTCCCGCCAAATGTTCACGGTGCTGGGGCTGTTTTTCCAAAGCCAAGTACGCCAACAAAGCCAAAGATTTAAGCGACAAATCGGCAGCTTGATCCTTACTCGAGAGGTGGACAGGACCCATCAGGTGTAGCACGATCATGATAAGCTCCTAAGATAAAAGTGTTGAGCGCGTAAATACATTTTGTGGATATTCTAACAAAAACAGCATCTCTCGAGATGAGAGCGCTTACGGGTAAACCAAAACCGCGCTCGAGCTTAACTGTAATTCTCTAAAAAGATCTTTTTTCACAATTGATTGTAGTATTTTCTTGCTAAAACTTGAACTTTTTCGTGAAGCCACAATGAAACTTTGCAGTTCTAGACTTGTTAAGTTCCTACCATGTCAGATTTCGAGCTTTTCTAAATCTGACAGCGACCAACGGGAGTAGGGCCAAGAAGTTCCTATTCAAAACGTGGAAGATTTCGAGCTTTGCGAGAATATCTGAAACATAGCTGGAAGGAACTTAGCAGACCTAATTTGATCCACCTCATCTATCGGACTAATTTTACCAACCTACTTCTTTGGCAACTTCGGTGGGTCATGTTGGGCAAAATTAAACTGGGCAAAACTAAACTGGCAACGCTAAACTGGGAAATTTATTCTCAAATCAGTCTCAACTCGTTCGATGTTTAAACCCAGAGCCATGCTCAGGGGGCGGATAAGAAAAAAATTTATATTCTCAAATGTAGACTTTCTAAATAAGGTAAGATTGGAGAATCGGCAAGCCAAAATCAAAACTCGAGCCAAACTTAAGTAGCTTCCATGTCAGATTGAGCGCCTTTCTCAATCTGACAGCGACCAACAGGAGTAGAGAGCAGCCTGGCCCGTTAGCGACCAAGCCTGTTAGGTGATGCTGTAGGGTCAAGACAGGCAGAGTTGTGGCCCGATAGGTACCGTCTTAACTCCAAGAAGTACTGCTGTTGGGCCAAGACAAAAGAAGTTCCTATTCAAGACGTGAAATATATCGAGCTTTGCGAGCATATCTGAACATATCTGGGAGAAACTTAGCTACCGTAGAGCCGAATCATTCCAAAATAAAGTATCCGACACAACAGAAATACATACACCGAAAAAAATGTACCGAAAAAAATGTACCGAAACGCAGAAATGCACAGTAATTCAGCAGCACTGGAATACCACAGTAGCACCAAAGCAGCAGTAACCCAGGGGTAAGAAAACGTGACTAAAAAACGAATGAAACAGCTATTTCACTACGGATTGCAAAGTTAAAAAATCAAAAAGCTAAAGATTCATAAAAAATTTTAGGGTATCGGTTCAGACTCGAGTCTAAACCTCTAACCCCCCTCTTGAGTCTGAATATTTAATCCCATCTCGAGTTCAAAGCTCAAGTTCCGATCTGGAATCCCAAGCTCGAGTCCCAATCTCATCAAATGTTTAACATGCGGGCGAATAAAGTTTTACTATTTACAAGTAGCCCATTTAGTATCATAATAGGGCATCTCAACTTTCGGAGGAAAGAAATGACATACCGTACCCTTAGCGAGCAAATTGGTAAACTCGACAATCCCCAACGCTCTGATCAGTTTGTTAAACTGTTTCGCAGTGCCGTAGCCGATGGCGATTTTGATGCCACTGATATTGGTGAGCGCTTCAAACTGCCCAAAATCTACGCGCGTCGTGGTAAAGAAGGCAGCTATCAGAAAGATGTCCGCGACATGGTTTTTGTTCCTGGTGATGAATTCGATGCTTGGTTTGATCGTGTCAACACCGAACTTAGCCGCAACAAGCGTCAGCCTAAAATAAAACCCAGCTTGACTGCATACACCAGTGGCGATCTTGATTTTGCCGCTGCTGCACTCGAGACCCGTGCCAAAATGCAAGCCAGCCGCGCTAAAGGTCAAAAATTGGGCGCTACCCGCGCACAAAACACCAAAAACAAAGCCAAGCCCAAAGCTAAAAAGTAAGTAGCTAAAAAGTAAATTTTGTAAGGCGGATATGTAGTAGATTATATGTAAACGCTTTCAAATTTAGGTATAACCCTCGAGCGATTGGGGGTTATATTTTTTTGGTACAGATACCACAAAATGGATAGCAAGATCTAGGGTCAGTCTTGCCAATTACCAACTTGATCTTGATGTATTGCCAACACATCTTCACAACACATCTTCACATCACATGCAGTATTTCACCCAAAAAAAACCAACCCACACGATATTCCAAGTTTTAGGGAATTTGTATCCACTTGTGGAAGGGGCGGGAAGGGGCGGGAAGGGATATGAATTTTGAATTTTGGGATTGATTTTGAGGGGTATTTCACTTTTTTCTCGAGCTGGATTGAGATCATATGGGTTTGATGTGTATTCGGTATGGGTGTACTCGAGGGGGGATGGTGTCTGGGTTGGGTTAGGCATTTTTTTGTGTGCTTAAGGGTAACGTTTCCAGCGAAGGATGTGCTTTACTATAAGTAAAATTTCTCGCTCGATGCTTGTAAGGATCACCCATGACCAATGCGACAACCCGCGTGACCAATGCCAAACTAGATCTTCATAAACCTCCTTTATGGTCGCTGAACTTAACCAAGCAAATCTATGATCAGGAGAGTCGCCCGTTCATTGTGGTGGGACTGATTGTTTTGGTGATTGCTTCGGCGGGGGTGGTCTATATCACTGGGGGTACCACCTATGTTTATCCACAATTGATGTATTTACCTGTGGTGCTGGCAGGGTTGGTCTTTGGGTTTCGGGGAGGATTGTTGGTTGCGGTGCTGGGTTGCATTCTGATCGGGCCTTGGATGCCACTGGATGTGGAAAGAAACATTCCGCAAAACACTTTTTCTTGGATCGTTCGGGGCTGTTTCTTTATGTTAAATGGAGGTGTGGCTGGAGGATTAAGCCTGTTGTTACGCCAACGTTTAGAATTTTCCGAGGCCATTGCTGAGCAACTCTCCTTGATGTATGGGCGTAGCCTCAGATCACTGGCCTTATTACTCGCCGAACGTGACCAAAAGACGGGCCACCATAGCGACCAAGTGGCCTACAACGCACACATCATGGGACTGCGCCTAAGTATGTCTCAGGCAGACCGAGAGGCATTGTACTGGGCTGCTATTTTGCATGATTTGGGCAAGATTGGTATTTCGGAATCGATCCTCAATAAACCTGGCCCCCTGACCGCAGGGGAACGCCTCGAGATGCAGCGGCACGCCGAAATTGGCTACCGCCTGTTACAAGCAGCCTCTCCAGAGTTTGTACACGTTGCCGAAGTGGTCTATAGCCACCATGAGCGTTTTGATGGTGCGGGGTACCCCCGTATGCTCGAGCGCTATAACATCCCTTTGGGAGCCAGAATTTTGGCAGTATTGGATGTTTTTGAAGCCCTGACCAGCCAAAGACCGTACCGCGACCCCTTACCCACCGATCAGGCGCTCGAATATTTGCAACTTGAGTCGGGCAAGCATTTTGATCCCGAATTGGTGGATTTGTTTAGCGAGTTGTATTATGGAGGTCAAATCGCCACAGATGGCGAGAAGGTAGACCAAATGAATGAACTCTATTTGCAATACGATACCAAAGCCATGCTGGTCAAACTTTTATGACTTCGCGCCCGCCTTCGGTTCCACCTGGGAAACCGCTAACCCATCCTAATCCTTCCTCTAACCCTTCACCCAATCCTTCACAAACCCAAAAAATCCCCCTCGAGCGACTGTTTCCGTTTCCCACTTTGCTCGAGACTTTAAAGATGCCTTTACTGCGCTGGGTTTTGGTTTTTGCTTTGTTTCCACTGGCGGCGGGGATTTATTTTTCTAATTACGTGGATATTGAAAAAGCAACATGGGTGATTGGTTTATACTTTGCAGTGTTGTGGGCTTTTGTAATCCGTGCCTTAATTGGCCTCGAGTCATTTAAGATCCGGAATATTGTGGTTCCTGCCATTTTCACACCTATCGTTGGTATCTTCTTAGTTTTATTGCTCCAGAAGTTTCCTATTATAAAGCAGTTATATGACGCAGCCAATCCCGAAACACAATATGATCCTTTGCGCCTATTGGGTTTTGTGGGTGGTGTAGGTTTGCTTGAAGAGGGCGTAAAAATCTTACCCATTTTTTGGCTATGTTTTTATGCTAAAGAAATTGATAGCCCTAAAAAGGCCGCTTTCTATGCGGCAATTAGTGGGTTAAGTTTTGGAATTCCTGAAGCAGTCAACTATTCTTTGCAATATGCCGAACAAAATGCCACCTTTGCTCAGCAAACAGGCATTGCAGGCACGGGAAATTATATCATTTCCCAGTTTTTACGGGTGATCACTTTACCTTTATTGCACGCAGCTTTTTCGGGTATTGTGGGTTTTTATGTAGGTTTAGCCCTAAATAAACCTAATCAAATCCGTAACATGTTGATCACAGGCTTGGCAGTGGGGGCTTTATTACACGGCCTGTACGACTTTTTTGCAGGAAGTTGGTTGGGTTTGCTGGTGGCGGCGGTCAGCATCTGGCTGTTTATTGGTTTGGCCCGTTCCGATTCTTCAGCAGTGGATCGCACCATCGATTCGGTTCCCTCGAGCTGAAGCAGTTATTCGTTATTCATGGTTTGTTTTCCGCCGCAGAGAAATGCGCTAATCCCTCGAGCGCAGCAGATTGGATCGGATCATTTTGTGCGACCACTTTACCAAACCTTACAAAAACACTCTTTTCTGAATCAAAAAACATCAAACGATCACATTACATATGCTGTGCAAATCAAAGTAAAACAGCGCCCTCGAGGGGATTTTTGCGAATTCTTTTGGGGGTTTTAGATCCATAATTTCCTGCTGGTTTCTGAACCTAACACATGTTAGAATTCTTTGCCATGAGCCTAAACTTTCAAGAAAAACTCGAGAACTTCGCCGAACTTGCCATCAAAATTGGGGTGGGCCTGAAACTAGGTCAGCGCCTGTTGGTAGGCGGCGATGTAGAAAACGCCGAATTCGTGCGCCTGATCGTCAAGCACGCCTACCAAGCAGGAGCCAGATTGGTGGAAGTGCATTGGGAAGATGATGCAATCAGCTTGGCCCGTTTTCAGCACGCCCCGCATGATTCCTTTGATGAAGCGGTGCATGTGCAAACTTTTGCGCTCAACGATGTAGGCGAGAATTTTGACGCGATTTTGTGGATGCGCTCCACTGATCCCGATTTGCTAAGCCAGATCGACCCCGAACTGGTGCGCCGCGCCACCACCGCGAGCATGGCGGCTCGAGCGCCCTATTACAAAAAGGTGATGGTCAACGGGATCAACTGGTGTTTGGTGGCTCCCCCCTCGAGCGCCTGGGCCATGCGGATTTTCCCTGACCTCCCCCGTGAAGCGGCTGTTTCTGCCATGTGGGAAGCGGTCTTTAAAATTGTGCGGGCCGATCTGCCCAACCCGCTCGAGGCATGGGCGCAGCACAACGAGAATCTGCGGGTTCGCCGCGAGTATTTGAATGCCAAGCAGTACACCGCCCTCGAGTTTAAAGGCGGCGGCACCGACCTGAGCGTGGGTTTGCCGCTGAACCATGTGTGGGGCGGCGGCTCGCACGAAGTCACCGAAGGCCCGCAAGATGGCGCGGTATTTACCGCCAACGTCCCCACCGAAGAAGTCTGGACGCTCCCCCACCGCGAGCGGGTCAACGGGGTTGCCAAGGCCAGCAAGCCGCTCAGTTATAGCGGAGTGCTGATCGAAGACATCGAGGTGCATTTTGTGGATGGGCGCATCACCCAAGCCACCGCCAGCAAAGGCCAAGATATTTTGACCAATCTGATTGCTACCGACGAGGGTTCGCACCGTTTGGGCGAAGTGGCCCTCGTTCCCCACTCGAGTCCGATTTCGCAGTCGGGACTCTTGTTCTACAACACCCTTTACGACGAAAACGCCGCTTCGCACATTGCCATTGGCAAAGCCTACCGCCACAACCTGGAGGGCGGAACCAAAATGACCGACGAAGATTTTACCGCAGCGGGTGGAAACACCAGCCTGGTACATGTGGACTGGATGATTGGACACGGCAAGATGGACATTTGGGGCGTGCTTCCCGACGGCTCGAGGGAGAGCGTGATGGTGCAAGGCGAGTGGGCCTTGTAGGATTTGAGTTTTTGAGTTTTTGAATATGAAATGATCCCCTCGAGTGAGGGGGTTTTTTTGTTGGGTAGTTGGGATTTTGGTAGGATTTTTTGTGGCTCAAGCGCATCAAAATCATTCACACTTCATTCACAGTTTCAATGCTACCTTGACAGCGGAAAGACAAGATTTACTTTTCACCCTCACGCTCCCTCACCCCCTCGAGCGCAACGACTCTTGCCCTCTCGCCACACAACCGTGGAATTTCGTACTTTCAGATAGTCATCGTTGACTATAGAATTATGAGGTTGATAGTCAACGTTGAACGTCTGGAGGTGTGATGAATGTTAGGATTCTGGTTCTAGGAATTCTGATGCACCGCGTAGCACACGGTTATGAGATTCAACAGTACTTGCATTTCACAGGTAGCGAACA
>JANYFS010000034.1 GCA_025359705.1 Deinococcales bacterium
GCCACCGCTTCGGCAAGGTGGCTGGCCTCGAGGGTGAGGCTGCCGCTCAGGTCGGCAATGGTTCGGGCCACCCGCAAAATGCGGTCATAACCGCGCCCAGTCAGTTGCAACTGCCGCGCCGCCGCAGTCAAAAAAGATTCCGCCGCCGCATTCAGTGCCGCATGTTCCCGTAACCCCCGCCCCTCGAGCAGACTATTGCGACATTGCTGCCGCTCGAGCATTTGCGCTCTGGCCCGCGTCACCCGCTCGAGAACCGCCACCGTGGTTTCCCCAGTTTGCGCCCTGGTCAATTCCTCCACACTCAGGCGTGGCACATTCACCACCAAATCAATGCGGTCTAGCAAAGGCCCCGAAATCCGTCCCAGATAGCGCTGCCGCAACAACGGCGAACAGGTACATCCCCGCTGGGTGTCGCCCCAATACCCGCAAGGGCAGGGGTTCATGGCGGCAATCAATTGAAACCGTGCGGGATAGGTCACACTGGCCCGCGCCCGACTGATCGTGACTACGCCCTCTTCCAGCGGCTGCCTGAGCGTTTCCAAAGCCTTACTCGAGAACTCTGGAAACTCGTCCATAAACAGCAGCCCTTGATGGGCCAGACTGACTTCCCCAGGCTTGGGAATGCTGCCCCCGCCAATCAAGCCCGCATCTGAGACGGTGTGGTGTGGCGAACGGTAGGGTGGGGTGCGAATGAGTCCGCGCCCCTGCAATTTTCCCGCCGCACTGTGAATCCGCGTCACCTCGAGGGCCTCTTGGCGGGTCAGAGGTGGCAACAGATCGGCAGCCCGCTTGGAAAGCATGGTTTTCCCCGATCCAGGCGAACCGATCAATAGCAAATTGTGTCCCCCCGCTAGAGCAATCTCGAGGGCGCGTTTGGCCTGACCTTGGCCTTTGATGTCGCTGAGGCAATATCTTGGCTCGAGGGTTTCGGCAACTCCGCTGTCTTGGACACGCTCGAGGGGTTTGGTTCCCGCCAAATGCCGCATCGCCTCGAGCAAAGTGGCGGGTGCATAGGCTTCCACATCGCCCAAAATCGCTGCCTCGGGCGCATTTGCCGCAGGAACCAGTACGCTGTAACCCAGTTGGTGCGCCTTCAGGGTCAGGTTCAAAATCCCCGAAACGGGCCGCAAGCTCCCGTCCAAAGCCAGTTCGCCTGCAATTAGTACCCGCCCCAGCCGCTCGAGGGGAATCAAACCTTGGGCCGCCAGCAAGCACAAGGCTATCGGCAGATCAAAAAAGACCCCTTCCTTTCGCAAATCGGAGGGGGCCAAATTGACCGTGATGCGGGCCGCAGGAAAAGGCAACCCCGAGTTTTTAATGGCAGCCCGAACCCGCTCTCGAGCTTCGCTTACCGCCTGATCCGCCAGGCCGACCACTTGAAAAGCAGGCAAGCCACTGGCAACATCCACCTCAACAATCACCTCGAGGGCATCCACCCCCACCAGGGCTACACTTTGCGTCTTTGCCAACATGACTAAGAGTATAGCGGTGTTATAGCGGTATGGGGCTTGGCTCGAGGGTTTTTATCTTTTTTGCGGATTACAGACGGCTTTTTTCAGAACCGCTCGAGCCAGTGCTGCAAACCTGCTTTCACCTCGAGCCATTCTTCATTCAGCACACTGTAAATTACGCTATCGCGGCTGAAACCATCGGGGCGAAGTTGGTATTTTCGCAAGACTCCTTCGCGGACTGCGCCCAATTTTTCCATCGAAGCCTGTGAGCGCAGGTTGCGGGCATCCACCCGAAATTGCACCCGTACTGCGTGCAGGGTTTCAAAGGCTCGAGTGAGCAACAGCAGTTTGGTCTCGGGATTGACGGCGGTTCCCCAAAAAGGCTGGGCCAGCATGGTTCCCACCTCGAGCCAGCGGTCTGAAATATTGATGGTGGAGTAGGAAATGCGCCCTGCAATGTCGCCGCTCGGCATTCGGATGGCCCAGTTCATGCGGTTAGGTAGGCTACACATCCGCTCGAGGTGGGCGGTCATGGCCTCGAGCGTGTCGTTTTCGGGTTCCCCTCGAGACAAATAGGTGAACATTTCGGGGCTGTAGTGACGGTGCAAGGCGGGGGCGTGTTGCGGAGTCAAAGGCTCGAGCCGAAGATGTTTCCCCTCGAGCGTGACAGGTTCACTCCAAATTGCTAAGGTCATGGTCTACCTCACAAGTATTATTTTGGTTAAATAGTTTTGATACAAAAATTTTCTCGAGATTATAGAAAAAGAAATCATGATACCTCCCTACATAAAAACAAAAGATTCAAAAACCTCGAGCCAATTAAAAAGATCCACCCAAAAGAATTATCCTCTCGAGTGGATCTTTATCCTATTTTGCCTTTACCCTACCTTTACCCCACAATGCTTGCCAAACGCTTAACCCCTTCCTCGAGTTCGATGGGGGTTAGGGCGCAGAAAGGCAGGCGCAAGAAGCGGTTTCCATCGGCGGGGTTGACAAAAAAGCCACTGCCATCGCTGAGGGTCAGGCCCGCTGTTTTGGCTTTGGCTTGCAGGTCAGCGCCGCTAGTTCCTTCGGGCAAAGTCACCGACAAAAAGAATCCACCATCTGGCTCGATGAATTCGGCGTTGGGCAGGTGCTGGCGCAGGGCTGCCACAATTGCCTCGAGGCGGGGGCCGTACAACTGGCGCAGGCGCTCGAGCTGGGGTTCGAGCAGGCCGCGTTGCAAAAATTCGGCAACGGTGGCTTGGCCCAAAAAGGCTGCCGAAATGTAGGTGTCGTTGGCAGCTTGGGCCAGTTTTGCGATCAGGGGTTGGGGGCCAATTAAGGAACCGACCCGCACCCCAGGGCTGATTTGCTTGGTAAACGAAGACATTTGCATCACCCTCGCGGGCAACAGTTCGCGCAGGCTGGGCAACTGGGTTCCACGGTAGCGTAGGGGGCGGTAGGGCGCATCCTCCAGTACCTTAAAGTCGTGCTGTTCTGCCAGCTCGAGGACTTTTTGGCGCTTCTCCAGGCTCATGGTTGCGCCCGAGGGGTTCTGGAAATCGGCAATCAAATACAGCAACTTGGGCTGGTGGGTTTTCAGGGCTTCCTCGAGGGCCGCAATATTGATGCCGTCTGGCTCGAGGGGAATACCCACCGCGTTGATTCCATGGCGGCGCAGCAAGGTCAACACACGGTCATAGGTGGGGGATTCCACCAACACCGTATCGCCCGCTTGCAAAATCGAAACCCCCATCAGATCAATAAAACTTAAAGAACCATTGCCCACAATCACTTGCTCGAGGCTGGCCCCTTCCCGTGCTGCCAAGGCTTCCCGCAGGGGGCCATAACCAAAGCCCGTGCCATAGCGCATGGTCTCGAGGGCGTGCGAGCCAGTCAGCACCGCTTGAGCGCACTCGGCAACTTCGGCAAGGGGATAGGATTCGTCGGCGGGGATGCCCCTGGTGAAATTGATTGGGGTAACGGTGGATTGGGTCATGGGTAAATCATAAAACAGGCATGGGGGGATGGGGTGGAAAAGGCTAGAAGAATGGGGGTGTTCGGTTTCTTTGAGTGGATCTTGAACAACGAACACCTACTCTAGCCCTTTGCTCAATGCTCAAAAAAATAGATGGCTCGAATTATTCGTTCGAGCCATCTATTAACAAAAAAAGAATCACAAATTACCAAAAACCAATCACAACCTAAACAAATACCTCGGGATCAACCGCCAAGCCACGTTCAAACTTGGCAATATTCCCCTCGATATGAATGGTGATGAAATTTCCAGAATCCATCAGTTCAATCGATAAAGGATCTTCGATCAGGGTACGCACCAAAGTCCGCAACCGCCTCGAGCTGCCGGTGGCGTGTTTGTTGGTTTTTTCTTTGAGTTGCGAAACCAACCACGCCGCCACTTCGGGGGCAAAATCAATGGTGATTTCCCTCGAGGCCAGTTCTTCGCGCATGTCTTCCAGCAAGCTCGAGGCCACCCGAATCAGTTCAGCTTCGCCCAAGGCTCGGAAGCGAATAATGTCGTCCAAGCGGTCTAAAAACTCTGGGGCAAACAAGTGCTTAAGCGGCTGGGTATCTTCGATTTGGGTGGGGCTGAAACCCACGCCTGGTCCCACATTAAAGCCGGTATTGCTGGTCATGATCAGAATGGTGCGGCGGAAATCCACCGTGCGCCCCAAGCCGTCGGTCAGGCGACCATCGTCCAAGACTTGCAAAAAGGTGTTGTAGATGTCGGAGTGGGCTTTTTCGATTTCGTCCAGCAGAATCACCGAAAAAGGCTGACGGCGCACCGCTTCGGTCAAGCGCCCGCCTTGCTCGTAGCCCACATATCCAGGAGGTGAGCCGATTAGTTTGGAAACGCTATGTCCTTCGCCAAATTCCGACATGTCGATGCGGATCAGCGCCCGTTCGGAGCCAAACAAAGCCAGAGCTAAGGCTTTTGCCAAGTGGGTTTTGCCCACCCCGCTGGGGCCAACGAACATAAAGGCGGCAGAAACCCTTGTGCGACCCCCCAAACCCACCCTCGAGCGGCGTAGGGCCGAGACCAGTGCTTGAATGGCTTCGGGTTGCCCGTACACTTCGCTTCTCAATTTTTCCTCGAGGTCGGCAATTTTCAGGCCGCCCGCATCGTCCACATAGATGCCGCCCATCGAGTTGATCACGCTTTCGATGTCGTCTTTGGAAACCATCGGTTCGCCGTTTTCATCCTCGGTAATGGGCAGGCCCAAACTGAGGTTGATTCGCACACGGCTGGCGGCCTCGTCGATCAGGTCGATGGCCTTGTCGGGGAAGTTGCGCCCAGGTAGGCTGCGCTCGCCAATCCGCACCGCCAACTCGAGGGCCATATCGGGAATCCGTACCCCGTGGTGTTCTTCGTAACGCTCGCGCAGACCTTTCAAAATCTTGAGGGTATCGGCGGGGCTAGGCTCGAGAACAATCACGGGCTGGAAACGGCGCTCGAGGGCGGCATCTTTTTCGATGTAGCGGTGATATTCGCCGGTGGTGGTGGCTCCAATCACTTGGATTTCACCGCGAGCCAGTGCGGGCTTGAGGATATTTGCCGCGTCCAAAGTACCTTCTGCGCCACCCGCGCCCACCAAAGTGTGCAATTCGTCGATAAAGGCGATCACTTTGGAGTTTCGCAGCTCCTCGATGATTTGGCGCAGGCGCTCTTCAAATTCGCCGCGATATTTGGTTCCCGCCACCACCCCCGACAGATCCAGGCTGACGATGCGGGCATTTTGCAAATTGGCAGGCACTTGCTTGTTGATTACCGCCAGGGCCAAGCCCTCGGCAATGGCGGTTTTACCCACCCCAGGATCACCAATCAATACGGGGTTGTTCTTGGTTCGCCTCGAGAGGATTTGGATCACGCGGCGGATCTCTTCTTCGCGGCCCACTACAGGATCGAGCTTGCCCTCGCGGGCATTTTTGGTCAGGTCGCGCCCGTATTCATCCAAAAACGGAGTATTGACTGGTTTTTGTTGCTTGGCATCGGTGTTTGCCAAGATGCGCCAGCGGATGGTATCCACATCTCGAGTCAGATCTTGCAAAATGCGGTAAGCCACCCCGTCGCCTTCGCGGATGATCCCCAGCAAAATATGCTCGGTGCTGGTGACTTGAGCGCCCAGACTGCGGGCCTCGGCACTGGCAAGCTCCATCACTCGACGCGCTCTGGGGGTTATACTGGGGGCATCGTTGAGTCTCGAGCCTTCACCACGCCCAATGATCTCCTCCACCTTATGCCGCAGCCCCTCGAGGGTCGCTCCAAATTCTTGCAAAATTTGCGCCGCTGTGCCACCCTCACGCATCAGGCCCAACAACAGATGCTCGGGGCCGACCATGGCGTGTCCGAGTTTGTTGCCTTCTTCGCGTGCATAATGGAAGACCAAACGCGCTCGGTCATCGTATCTATTCATTAGGAATCCCCCCTTACAGCGGTGTGGCAAAGCTCGCACGGGATATGCACCCAAATATGCACCCCAACGAGTGGGTGGCTGCTGCTTTGGTGGATGGTCACAGTCATGGTTATCAAGCCTTACTTTAGCAGAACTCTCGAGCGGACTTTGTTGGGTTGATTAAGTTCGGTCAACCCCAGCAAACCCGCTTGAGCCAAAGAGGATTTGTGCGAGGATTTATGGCTTGCCAGCAGATACAAAAATCGCAAAACCACCTTGCAAGACAGCAGAAATCTCCCATTCTCGAGGGGTTTGCTGGGACACTGTTTTGGGGGAGATTTCATGGCTCGAGCCTAGCCAACTCGAGCTGATCAGAGCCTTTATCCGCATGAGAGAACCCCAGCAGAGGCGGCGCAACCGTACACCCTGCTGGGGGACTGCTGGGGAAATGGGTTTTAGATTTTGGACAGCATCCCTCGAGCGCTCACCATTTCCGCCTGAACAATGCTGTGGCCCATGCCTGGGTAAATCTGTACCTCGAGGGATGCACCCCATTTTTCAAAAAGGGCTTGGCTTTCTTGTATCCTCGAGAGTGGGATATGTCCATCTTGGTCGCCGCAACCCATCAAAATAGGAGTCCCATCAAGTTCGCCAAAATAATCCTCTGGCTCGAGGGTTTTTCCAATCAAACCCCCACTCAGGGCCACCACTGCCCCAAAACGCCCACCTTGTAGTGCGGCGTACTCGAGGGCCAAACATGCCCCTTGGGAGAAGCCCAACAGGGCGGTGCGCTCCAGGGGGATTTTGCCTTTTTCCTCGAGTAGTTCGCGCAGGTCGGAAATCATATCTAGCGCATCGTCTAGGTCGGGTTTATTTTGCTGTTTGGGAGCCAAGAAGCTGTGTGGATACCAGGTGTTTTGGCGTGCTTCGGGCGCAACCAAAGCAAAGCCCTCGAGCTGGAGTTCGGCAGCCAAACCCAAAATATCTCGAGCGCTGCCGCCCCGACCATGCAAGCAAATCAGCACTTTGTCGGCCTGCTCGAGCGCAACCCCCGCGTGGTAAATCTTGAACTGGTCTGGGGTGGTATACAACAAGGTGATGTTCATAGGGAAACCTTGAGGGTGGGTTGGGAATCGTGTGAAATGGAATTGGACATGGTAAAGCCTCACGCTCGAGATGGATCAGTTTAACTTTTAGCCTCGAGCGTCCAAATTTGGCTCTCGAGATATACTTTTGCTATGAAAAAAACGTTTGGGATCATGTTTATGGTTTACCTAACTTCGGCATGGGCCACGCCCGTTTTGAAACCTGTTCTGAAACCTGTTCTGAAACCTATCTTAACACCTTTTTTGGGAACCCCAAGCAGCAACCGTGCCGATCTCGAGCGGAAATTTTTGCACACTCCATTTTGCAAAGCCTTGGGCTGCACCGTCCGCCCGCTCAACCCCATGTACCACCATTTGGTTTTTAGACTGGTCAACGGCCTCGAGGTGCAACTGGATACCTGGCACGCCAACGGTGTGTATTTTGAACTCGAGCCAAAAAAACCCCTTTCCCTCGAGCGGATTCGCACCCTCAAAGCGCTGATTCGCCTTGCTGCGGGGCAAGATTTGCCCTTCGATTTTGCAAAAAACTGCTCGAGCATTGCAGGTATTCGCCTATCCAAGCCGCTCGAGTTCTATTTAAAACCTTATGGTCGTTTAGGAATAATTTCTTGCCTCGAGGATACAACGGGAATTCCAATGGGGCAGGAAAATACCGCCCCAGAGTTCGTTCCTAGCTATACTTTTGCGATTTTCTTGCCTGTTTAAATTTGCTCGAGCGCTTAAGCTCTATCGCACCAACAGCAATACCGCAATCAAACCTTCAAAACCAATTCCAGCTAAATTATAGGGCGCTCGAGCGTGTTCCAAAAGTGCCGACAAAGCCCGAATCAGTGCCGCAGATGCAAAGCCAATGCCAAGTGCAAAAGCTACCTCGAGCTGTTGCAAGATCAGGGCAGTTAAAGCCATTCCCAAGAAAATCCCGCCATAGGTGGCCCGAATTTCGCTAATGCCTGTTTTGCCAATGGCTTGGATGTGTACGAATTTGGCATTGGCAAGTGGGAAAAGGGAACTAACCACACGCAAAAGAACCACGATCAACAAACCGATCCACACATTTATAGGCACTTTTAACCTCACGTTCCCTCGAGGGAGTTAGGTCTGGAGCGCTTCTACCGCACCTGGAATGCCTTCTATCCCCTGAAGAATTTGCACGCTCGAGCCTTGAAAATCCGTCCCGATGGCCTCGCAGCGCCCACCCAAATGTTGGGCCAAAAATGCCTCGGTGATTGCATAAAATGCTTGGTTATTTTCTGGACGGGCAAAACCGTGGCCCTCGTCGGGGAATAAAACGTAGGTCACAGGAATGTTTTTTTCGTTCATGGCAGCCACAATCTGATCCGCTTCGGCCTGTTTCACTCGAGGGTCATTGGCACCTTGCCCAATCAAAAGTGGCTTTTGAATGCTCGAGACGTGGGTTAAGGGGGAGCGTTCGGCTAAAAGTGCCTGACCTTCGGGGGTGGTATTGTTGCCCACGCGGTTTCGCAACTGAGCGATCATCGGTTCCCAATACGGTG